>CAMYAU010000061.1 GCA_947253735.1 uncultured Varibaculum sp.
CGGCGTTACGCACAAATCGGCTTTTATCTTTATAAATAAACCAAACGACGAGGGGGCCGACAAAGGTGAGCCAGCCGGCCGAAACCACCATGGCGATTAATGCTGCTAAATGAGCCAGAATCGCCACGGTCCGTTCATCTGCAGCGACGCCGTTGTTAGCGGTGGGGTTAAAGCCCTGCGGAGAATAGTTGTCAGTGCCACCTTGCGGGGCGAACTGGGGAAAGCTCGGGTTAGAGGTTTCCTGCTGCCCGTTAAAGGACTCAGAACTGTTTAAGTTGCTCGATGGTAGTTGATTATCAGTCATATCTTTATTTTCCCACGGGGTTGGGGGGCAGGAATAGTAGAGCTAGCAATAATTTTTCTGCAGCGAAAAGCGCAGACAAGAGCACAGCTATACGGGTTGGTGCGCAGTTAGCTTGGCAGCAAAATCAGCAGGAATCACGTTGAGTCTTTGGCGCGGGCGGCGGCGTTGAGCGATTAACCAGTGATGCAAAAGCGCGGTTGAACAGCAGTCATACTCGTTATAAAGGGCGAGGAGTCGCAGCTGTTCGGTATCCTCCGCGCTAAGCTCAGCTCCCGGATCGAGGGCGCCTGCTCGCGCCAAGGTGTCATAAACAATTACCGAGTCTGCGCCGTTATCCAGGTCGCTAGAGCGCATCCAAGAGCCCATATAGAACGGTTCCATCTCTTTAAGGGAATATCCGCCTTGACCGGTGCGAATGGCTGATTGCACCACTTGCTGCAGGTCCCGCATCGGCCCGTCGCTGGCCAGTAAGTCGCGCACCTGGCCCTGTAATAATCCGTGCCGGGAGGATAAACGTTGTAGGTAGAGACGTTCTTGTGGAGAGTAATGGTAGATATGCATCTGCGGGAACCGCTGGAAACGTTGGCGCAAGAAACCCAGTAGGTCAATCAGCAGCTGACGTTCCTGGGCGCGGTTATGCGCCCAAAACCTCTGATATTCTCCGCCGATGCGCGAAGATAGTTCCCCCACTTCCTCCGCCACGTTTACGCTGTCCGCTGCAGGGAGAAATTCGTGACCGCGAATCGGCAGCGCCGGAGTCAAAGATTTTTGTTCGCCCCAAGAATCTTCATCGCAGCAGACCATTCCGCCTAGGTAAATCAGCCCGGTGTGATCTTTCAGGGTCCAACCCCACAGGGAGTCGTTCTCAAAATCCAAATACACGTCCCCCGGGCGAGGCTCGGGCAGATCCATTAGCGCCGGAGCCAAGGGATTAGTTTCTAGCAACAGTTCTCCCGGGCGTTGTCCCACCTGCAACTGGGCTTGTCGGATTAGTTCCGGGCTGTAACCGCTAGGGGGATGGGTAGCGAAACCACTGGCAGTGAAGATATTCTTGGCTCGCAGCTCCCGGCGCAGGCCGGGACCTACCCCGCTGATCAAGAGGGGGTCATCATAACGCGCCAGCGCCCACGCGCAGTGTGAACAGCTACCGCATACCGTGTCGAGGGCGCGCCAAACCTCCTCGGGGGTAGCGGCAAGTAAATCCGCATCAGCTGCTATTTCTCGTGCCTGGTCAACGATGGGTTCCCACAGCTCTTCCAGTTCGTCCAGAGGAAAATCTATGGTCTTGCCATCCGCCAGCAAGATTTGCGAGTATGGGGTGAGTTTTGCCGCTAGAGCGGGAAAATCAGCGTTCAATAACTCCTGATTAGCAGCAGCTAAATGTGCGTAACCAGCTAGAAGATTCACCGAGTCTTGGCGGGCATGGGCGGAAAAGCGCGCCAATTGCAACACCCAAGAATCGTCCTCGTAAACCAAAAAAGGCAGAGTTCCGCTAAGGTCTTCGCTGGCTAGCGTGAGTTTAGTTTGAAAAACTCTCCCGGCTGCCCGGTACTTTGCCGCTAGTTTTTCATCCTCGGCGCCAGTTAAATCTCCGATATAGCGGTGAAAAACATCGGCAGAATTCAGTTCGGTATTACCGGTGAGGTAGCACCAAAGCCGCCACTGACAGTTAGCGGCGTGTGCCACCTCGGAGACTGCAAGCAGGCGGGAAGAATCAGGCATTGACTAGGGCTAGTTGTCCCGCTGCGCGTACTCTAGCGCCCAATAGGTGAGCACCATATCGGCTCCGGCACGCACAATCGCGTGCAAAGATTCGTCAATGGCGCGCTCGCGGTCAATCCAACCATTAGCGGCTGCCGCCTCTAACATGGCGTATTCCCCGCTGACCTGGTAGGCCGCGACTGGCACCGGCGACATTTCCGCCACATCGGCCAGCACATCCAGATAGTAACCGGCAGGTTTAACCATCACCATATCGGCGCCCTCGGTTAAATCTAGCTGAGTCTCAAATACGCCCTCGCGGCGGTTACGGGGATCCTGCTGGTAAGAGCGGCGATCGCCCTCCAAGGAGCAGGCAACCGCATCCCGGAAAGGACCAAAGAAAGCGGAGGCGTATTTCGCGGAGTAAGCCAAAATCACGGTGTCGGTGAATCCGGCGTCGTCAAGCGCCTGGCGAATCACCGCGATCTGGCCGTCCATCATCCCGGAGGGAGCGACCATATGGGCTCCGGCGCGTGCCTGACTGAGCGCCATTTTCGCATATAGCGGCAAGGTGGCGTCGTTATCGACTTGACCGTCGGCGGTGACTACCCCGCAATGTCCGTGGTTGGTGAACTCATCCAGGCAGGTGTCTGCCCCCACTACCAGGTCATTTCCTACTTCTTCGCGCACCGCGCGGATACCGCGATTCAAAATTCCATTCGGATCCCAGGCGGGACTGCCCTGCGCGTCCTTATCGGCGGTATTGGGAATCCCAAATAGCATGATCCCTCCTACCCCGGCTTGTACGCACTCGGCGGCCAGTTCGCGAATTGACTCCACTGTATGCTGGAAAACCCCTGGTAGAGAGGGAATCTCTACCGCTTCCTCAATCCCGTCTCGCACAAACGCGGGCAGCATCAGCTGGGCGGGACTAACCCGGGTTTCGGCGATCAGGTTGCGCATCGCGGGGAAAGCCCGCAGGCGGCGAGGACGAATAGTTGGTTTCAGCAAAAGATCATCAGTCATTTTTTCTCCTAGGTATCTGCAATGATTTTAACCCACTGCATGATGCTAGGTGTATGTTAGTACGGTTAACCGCCGCAACCAGAAAGGGGAAAGTGGGATGCTGAAAGTTTTTGCCTGGATATTCACTATCCTGTGTGCAGTGTTGCTACCTGTGGGAACACTGATTATTTATGTGATCGACACTGATAGTAGTTTCCCCTTCGGCGCCGGATTCATGGCGATGGCCTCCCCAGTTTTCGGGGTGATCGCCTGCGTATTGTGGGGAGTGGAAATCACTAAAACCAAACGCGACCAAAAGTAATAGTTCTGATAGTAAAAATCCGCCCCCGCGGCCTCGGAAATCCTTTGGGTAAAGCCATTATTTTTCCGAGGCAGCGGGGGCGGGATTTATTTAGCAAACAGACCTAAATATCGTAGTAAAGCTGGAATTCATAAGGATGAACCACCTGCCGCAGCGGGGCGACCTCATTTTGTTCCTTGTAGTTAATCCAAGTCTCTAGCAAATCCGGGGTAAATACCTCGCCTTCAGTCAAGAAGTCCTGGTCAGCGCGGAGTGCCTCTAAAGCGGCATCCAGGGAACAAGGCAGTTTCGGAATGTCATGATATTCGGCTGGCGGCAGCTCATAGAGATCCTTATCGATGGGAGCTGGCGGCTCCAGACGGTTTTGAATCCCATCAATCCCCGCCATCAGGCAAGCCGCGAAAGACAGATAAGGATTCGCGCTGGGATCAGGAACCCGGTACTCCACCCGCTTAGCTTTCGGGGAAGTGCCAGTCACCGGAATCCGGATACAGGCAGAACGGTTACGCGCCGAATACACCAGGTTAATCGGAGCCTCAAAACCGGGAACCAGTCGCCGATAAGAGTTAACCGAAGGGTTAGTGAACGCCAGCAACGCCGGTGCGTGCTGCAGCAAGCCCCCAATAAAGTAACGAGCCAGGTCAGAGAGGGAACCGTAACCGGTTTCGTCATAGAAAAGCGGCTCGCCCTCTTTCCAAAGCGAAAAATGGGAGTGCATCCCGGAGCCGTTATCGCCCGCCATGGGTTTGGGCATGAAAGTGGCGGTGACTCCCGCTTCTTGCGCAGCGTTTTTAATCAGGTACTTGAACTTCATCATGTCGTCACCCGCCGCCATCAGCGAGTTGAAACGATAGTTAATCTCGTGTTGCCCCCCGGAGCCGACCTCGTGGTGGGAGCGCTCTACCTTTAACCCGGAGTCACTGAGTAGCTTCACCATGTAATCACGCAGGTCACAGAACTTATCGGAGGGTGCAACCGGGAAATATCCCCCCTTCAAAGGCGTCTTATAGGCGAGGTTTCCGCCCTCTTCATCCCGACCAGTGTTCCAGTAGCCTTCAACAGAATCCAGTTTCACAAACGTGTCATAAGGCTGGGTTTGGTAACGCACCGAATCAAAAAGATAAAACTCGGCTTCGGCGCCAATAAAGCAGGTATCGGCGATTCCCGTAGAGCGTAGGTAGGCTTCCGCTTTCGCGGCGACCTGGCGGGGATCCCGCGGGAAAGGCGCATCGGTGAAAGGATCCACTATGGAACAGTTCACCGCCAAGGTGGGGCAAGCGCGGAACGGATCCACATAGGCGTCAGACACATCGGTTATCAGTTTCATATCTGATTTCTCTATCGAGGTGAAACCGCGAATAGAAGAACCATCGAACATCAGCCCGTTTTCCAGGGCATCCGCAAACTGGTCAGCGGGAATCGTGAAATGCTGACTGGTGCCTATTAGGTCGCAAAAACGGATATCAATCAGCTCAATATCCTGGTCGGCAACAAATTTGAGGGCTTCTTCGTGGGAGTTAAACAACCGTTCCTCCTTGGCTTAGCCGTGCGGCTTGCGGATAAGAAAACTAAAAAAAGCATACCGCGCCGGGACGTTGCAATGAGATTCCCGCTCAAAACCGTGAACAGTTTCGCAAATATTTTCCGAGGGCGCGGCGCGGATTCCCGGAAGCAGCGATGATACTCGTCAGCAATGCCTAGTTGCGAATGTCTTTTAGTTTCACGTTCCTCAAATCAATATCAAACTTGATGCTATTACCCGAAAAATCTACATTCTGGAGAACGAAAGATTTATTCAAACCCAGCGGCATCTCTTTCTTTGGGGTCCCCAGGTCAGCTGGACTTAACTTTTGCCCTAGTAACTCGTCACTACCGTTAATCAGTAACTTCTCCGGGGACATGAAAATCTTTCCAGATTCTCCCGGTTTTCCGGGTTCAAACTGCATACTCATAACGACTTGAACTTTTAGTCCGCCCTCTTCGTGTTCGGCGATAAGCTTATTTCCCTCACGTTTCATTCTTACGCCCGGGGCAGCCATAATTTGTTCTAGCTCTTTGCCGGGCACACTGAAAGATAATTTCCCCTTTTCAATCAGAGGATCATCTCCACCCTTAAGGCCGAAAATTTCGAGCTTAAAATCTTTAATGCTTAGTGGCTCGTTGTTTTTCTTAGCAGCTTTCTGTTTGCCTTCAAATTCTGATTTAAATTCCCCTTCAGCCGCAGTGATCTTCGCATGCCGGTAATAGTCTTTAAAGTAGCTAACGAGCATGGGGGAAGAATCTATCTCTGCCTGGACTTGGGAGAAGCCTTCACTGGTAAAACTGTCTTTGAGGTTTTTCTCTGCTAGCTTGGCTACCAGTGCATTGCCTCCAAACCATCCGATCGACGCCAAGATCAGCAGTGCTACCACCACGATGGTGACAATTACTTTGGTTTTCTTTCGCTTTTTCGGAACGTTCGTAGACGGTGAGGATCCCAGGGAGGTATTGGAGTCGGCTACTACCGCTGGAAACTGGGGATTTTCCCATTCCGGGGAGTTCTCGGAAGAAAAGTCATCTTTGCCAGGCTGAGCTTTGAAAGTCATACTTCATGCTAACAAGGGCTTCGTAACTTGCGGCTACCGAAAACGCGTTTTCTACCGCTATTACCCAATGCGCAAAAATCTCAGCAAATATTCACTGCTGGCTTCGTAATTTAGGTCAGTTGATTCTTAAAGTTTTAGACAGGAACGGACAGCATCTGCCAGCCCTTTGGCATCCGGAGTCTTAGCTACCGCCGCAATTGCTAACCCTAAATCCTGTGCTACCTGGGCAGAAGGCTTCCCGATGCAAATGAGTTTGGGGAGGGATCGGGAAGGGACAGCGGGGTCGGAACTAAACACCCCAAAATCAGCGAGGGCGCGCAGGTTAGACCCAGAAGTAACCACCACCGCATCGGCGCGAAAATATTCCTCCGGACACGCAGAAACCGGGCTCATAGTGTAGAGGGGGCAAACATCTACCTGGTAACCCAGGCCGCTTAAAGCTGCCGCGAGGTCGGGTTTGCTCAGCGCTGATCCCGGTAAAAATACCCGGCCAGGGGAGGGCCCATCCGCAATCAAGTCTGCAAAGTGGCGCGCCAAATCGGTGGCGTTACCACCCGCCTGCAAAGTGACATTCCAACCGGCCTTGCTTGCAGCCTCGGCACTAGCCTTACCTACCGCTGCTACCTGCGGAAACATACTTAAAGGTAGTTCGGTAGCTAACAGCTGCTGTAAATACCTGACAGTCCGGGCAGAAGTAATCACCACCCAGCTGTATTCCCTGCGCTTTAAGCGCTGCTGGCAGACGGGAAGTTGCGGAGGTGAAACCGGACGAGAACTGGTAACCGGCGCGCCAACTACCCGGCAGCCAGGCAATTCCGCCTGCAGGTTTTTAGTCAGCGGACGAGTTGCCGCGGCAGTCAGTGCTACTGTAAACGCCATCGTCCCCCTCTGAAAATAGTTCCTCGTTGCCGGTTATTAGCCGCGTGCCTTAGTAGCGCCCAGGTCAGCGAGCTCGCCGCCGCCTGCCTCCAGGAGGGCGTGAGCCACGCTTTCACCCAGCTGGCGCGCCTGGTCAAGCATCTCGGCAAAAGTTTTCTCCGGATCGGCCTGTAAGGAATCACTAATGCGCACCTCGCGGGAGCCATCCAGGGAAATAATCGCGGCACTCAAAGTGAGTATCCCTCGCTCCATCTGTGCAAACGCCCCCACAGGCGCGGCGCAACCGGCGTTTAGCTCCGCTAACACTGCCCGTTCCGCGGTAGAGGTAAGGGCAGTCGCCAAGTCATTAAGTTCTTCCAGGGCAGCCGCTAAATCGGGATGTGCCTCCAGTGCCGCCTCCGAAGCCTCCACTGCCAGCGCCCCTTGCGCCGGAGCCGGCAGCACCTGTTCGGGATCAAAGCGCTCACTGGCGTAAGCGCCGAGTCCGATCCGATCCAAACCGGCAGCCGCCAAAATCACCGCATCCAAGTCATGTGCGCCCTGCGAGATTTTTTCCCGTGTCTCCCGGCCATCAGTGAAATCGGCTTGCGGAGCGGTAATACCTTTCACTCTGCCCAGGCGGGTAGGAACATTTCCGCGAATATCCACGATCTTCAGGTCAGGACGCAAAGCCAGGATTTGGGCGGCGCGGCGCGGAGAGCCTGTACCCACGGTGGCGCCTGGCGGCAAAGTGTCCAAAGTTAAACCGGGAGCGGCACACAGGGCGTCCCGGGCATCCGCGCGGCTCGGAATCGCCGCAACTTTTAGACCCGGCGCCGGCTGGGTAGGTAAATCTTTAAAAGAATGCACTGCTAAATGGCAGTTTTCCTCCAGGAGCGCCAGGCGTAGTTGCGCGGCAAATACGCCCACTCCTCCTAGTTTTTGTAAAGAGGCGCGGGAAATATCGCCTGCCGTGCGCACTTGCCGCAGCTGCACTTTTAGTCCGTGTTCGCGCAATGCGGCAGCCACAGTTTCTGATTGAGTAACTGCCAGGCGAGAGGCGCGAGTTCCCAAAACTAAAGCATCGTCCTTCGCCTCACTGATCCAGCCGGTACCGCGCAATTTAATGGTTTGCGCCTGGCGCACTACTGCGGCAATCCCGGAACCGGCAACCCAGGAGCCTGCCAGCTCCAGACCAGGGTAAGCGCGCAGATCTTCCAGCAGCTTGGCGGTCATTTCCCGATGCTTGGGGGTGAAGGGCGGCAGGGAGCCATCCCAGTGAATAATCATCGATCCCAGCAGCTGATCCGGGGAAATCTCCACCCCCAGCAGCCGAGAAGCATCCTGTAAGGCCCCCTCGACCGATACTGGAATCTGTGGCCCATTAGCCCAACCATAAGATACTCGCAGCAGATGGTGACCTTTACCGGCAGCTTCTTCCGCCCACGGCCATTTGGAAGTGTAGTGGGTGATAGCTTTCGCCCCCACGCAACCATTTTCAATATCTTCACTGCTCGGACGCTGTACTAACATTCCCGAACCGCGCGGATGAGCATCTAACGCCGGACAGTCCACAAACAGGGTTACGTGGGCGATTGGTCCGCCCTGCGGGAGCTGACCGACTTCAATACCCGGTACTTTGCTAAGCATCGGCTCTGCTAAATAGCCTGGTAAAGCTACTACTACCTGCGGCAGGGTGACCGTGACCGCCTCTCCGATATTTATGGGGCTTGCCCCGGGAGTCGGCCCCGATTTGGTGTTAGAAACCGTCACCTTCCAGCCTGCTGAGCCGGGCTGATTCGATCCCCCGGCAACGGATCCGGCAGCGGCGTCAGGTTCATTTGCAACCGGTTCTAGGTCGAGGGCGCGCACATGGGACAAAATCAGCCCCCCGCCCTCTTCGATGCGCTGCGCTAAGGTTTCTACCAGGCGGAACATTCCTCCCTCAGGGGCAAGAACTGCTGGTTTACTCGGCTTAAGTCCCCGCAAACTGGCAACTGCCTTCACCAGGGAGCCGTGTTCTTTGAGTGCCGGGCGCAAACCGCGCAAGGTGGTGTCGGCGTTTAAGCGGTCAGTGCTGGCGGAGTGAATCCCGCCGGCAACAGGGGCAACTACTTTCTCTAAAACTGCTTTTCCGAGGCGGGCAGTTACCAGATCGGAGACGGTGGCTTCTTCTGCCCCTACCTCCGGCCCCATAGTTAAGTCGTGGCGGGCGCGCTCCATTTCTGCTTCACTGAGTGCCTGCACAATCCCGGGGTCATCCAGGCTGGCGGGAATCCCCAGCATTCCGTGGGGAATCGGAAGGGCGCCCTCGGGAATGCCTGCGCGCTCATGGTGGAAAATCCAAGATTTACCGCGGGGAGCAACCAGCGGCAGGTCTAGTTCCTGGCACAAATCTTTAACTTCGGTAGCTCCGGCCGCGAAAGCCTCAGCGCCAATATCGAAAGTGAAGTCCCCAAAACGTCCCGAACAGATCAGGCCGCCGGGGCGTCCTCGTTCCTCGATCACCGCCACCCGCGCGCCCTGTTTCTGCAGAGTATAGGCGCTGGTCAATCCAGCCAGTCCCCCCCCAATAACCAAAACATCGTAATCGGCTAATCCAGCTAGGTCGTGCATTGCATCTCCTTGCCCCAAGCGGTTTTCAAGGCCTTGCGCCCCGGGTAATCCTTCAGCATATTCCTTGGCACTTAACGTGATTCATGTAC
>CAMYAU010000062.1 GCA_947253735.1 uncultured Varibaculum sp.
CTTCCAGCTCGGTTTTCTCTTCTTGCGCACTGGTTTTCTTCGCAGTCGTCTGCTTCGCTGTGCTAGCCTTTTTAGCCGCCGCAGTCTTCTTGGCAGCAGCCTTTTTCTTAGGGGCTTTTTCTTTAGTCTTCTCCTCTACAACTGGTTCAGATTGCTTGGTGCTCGCGGTTTTCTTCGCGGCAGTTTTGCTGTCCTTAGCAGTCTTCTTGGCGGCAGTAGTCTTACTCGCCGTAGTTTTCTTAGCAGTGGCAGCCTTACTTGCAACGGCTTTCTTAGCGGGAGCTTTCTGCGCAGTAGTCTTCTTGGCAGCAGCACTCGCCTTTGTGCCAGCGGTTTTCTTGGCCGCAGTGGTCTTACTATCCGCAGCCTTCTTCGCGGTCACAGTTTTTTTAGCAGGAGCTTTAGCGGTCTTCTTGGTAGCAGTTTTCTTCGCGGCACTAGCCTTGGAGGGAGCTTTCGCGCTAGATTCAGATTGAGCAGGTTGAGGAGTCACAGCGACCTTTCCTGATTTCTAAAAGATTTCATAGAGAATGCTCAACAATTATAATTCAATACCATACTTTCTAGCACAAATCTAGGTGCTTTTTCGCGGCTAGAGGAGAACTAAAGAGGAAAGAGAGAAAGCAGCAATGCCCGATGCAAAGGATTTTCCCACTCAGATTGATGAACTATTACCGCAGGCGTGGCAAACAGGGGTAGCCCCCTGGAGAGGCCTAGCGGGAATAGACGAATTGTTTGAGGCAGGTCGGGCAGCTCTTCAGGGTGGTAAACGTACCCGCGCCCACCTGGCCTATACCGGATGGGAAGCGATAACCGCCAGTAATGCTATCCCACCAAAACAAGTTCTTGACCTGGGAGTGGCACTTGAAATTTACCAAGCCAGCGCCCTCGTACATGACGACATTATTGATAACTCTCCGCTGCGCCGCGGTAAAGATGCAGCCCATATTAGTTTCGCGAAAGAACATCAGAGCAAAAATCGTCAAGGCAACTCGGAAGAATACGGCACCCATGCCGCAATTTTACTAGGAGATCTGTTGCTAGCAGTAGCTGACCAGCGCGCATTCGAGGTGTCCGGCACCGCCGAAGATCCCGCAGCTTTCTTCGCTAACTGGACCGAGATGACCCGCGAAGTTGCCGCCGGACAGTATCTGGATCTACGTCTCGAAACTGATGATCTTGATCCCATCCACGCCCGCGAGCAGATTTTAACGGTAATTCGCCACAAGTCCGGACGCTACTCGGTTGCGCACCCCCTAACTTTAGGAGCCCGCCTGGCAGGAGCCAGCTCCGAGCAATTAAAAACCCTGTTCACGATCGGGGAATATTGGGGGATCGCTTTTCAACTTTGTGATGATGAACTCGGTGTTTTTGGAGACCCCAACCAAACCGGCAAACCTGCAGGCGGAGATCTAACCGAAGGGAAAAAGACGGTACTATGGTCCCTGGCAGAACAGCTCCTAAGCGAGGACGCACGCGCGAATTTACATCAGGTTTTCGGTAATCGCACCGCCTCTAAAGAACAAATCTTGGCAGTAACTGACGCCCTGCACAGCCAAGGTATCAGAGACCAGCACCGCCAGTTAATCGCCGAGTACGCCGCTAAAGGTGATGCCCTGGTAGCCAGCGGTGATTTCAATTCCGCCGGGCGCCAGGCCCTGTTACGCCTCGGACGTGCCCTGGTGGAACGGGACTCTTAAAGCGCTTGATTTACAGTGCCTGCATAGCAGCTACCGCATTAACTTTGCTGTGGGTGCCAGCTCGCAATAAATCTAGCGGACGTTGCTGATCTAGTAGGGGCTGAGCCGATAATACCCACTCGGTAGCCTCTTGAGTGGTAAATCCCCCATCTATTAGGGTGAACATAGTTCCTGGTAAACGCTCAATTAGGGTCCACCCCTCGGGGGTCTCAAGCAGCGACTCTGCCACTACTTGCAGCTTACCCTGCTCATCTGGGAGCGCTAATAGACGATGTTCTTTCAACAGCCGGTGAGCGCGAGTAACTTTTATCCCCAAGCGTTCGGCAGCTTCCGCGAAACTAATCATATCCATGCCTTTAGCCTATCCGAGGAGGCTTGTCTCCTCCTATCCGCGCCGCTTACCCAGAAAAGAGTCTTAGCCCGTTAGGATTAGTTTATGAGAATCGATCCGGAAGCTAGCGGACGCACTAACGACACCCCGCAGGATTCGTCTATCCCGCGTACACCGGCGAAGACTACTAGCCAAATCCCGGAAATAACGCCAAGTTATGATGCTGAAGACCAAATGTTAAAACGCCTGATTGATGACCGCTACCGCATAGTGAAGATCATAGACACTGGCGGAATGGCCAGCGTTTACCGCGCCCATGATGAACGGCTGGGACGGGATGTAGCCCTAAAAATTATGCATCCCCATTTGGCCAATACCACTTCCCTAGTAGAACGTTTTGAGGCGGAAGCCCGCTCAGCTGCGCGTCTCATGCATCCGGCAATTGTGCAGATTTTTGATCAGGGAACCTGGCGGCGTCGCCCCTACTTGGTGATGGAGTTTATCAACGGCCCCAATCTCCGCCAGCTTCTCTCTCAAGAAGGAACTTTATCTTTAGGACGGGCCTTAGAAATCACTGAACAGGTGCTACAGGCTTTGCAGGCTGCCCATGAAATGCAGATTATTCACCGGGACATTAAACCCGAAAATATTCTGCTGGCTCCTTCAGGACAGGTTAAAGTGGCGGATTTTGGACTCGCTCATGCAGTCAATCAAGCCACCGGCACCACTACTGGCTCAGTGATGGGAACGGTAACTTATCTGGCTCCAGAGCTTATTTCCCAGACAACTTCGGATGCCCGTTGCGATGTTTATTCCGTGGGTATTATGGCATATGAGCTGATAAGCGGGGTGCCGCCTTTCCAAGGAGATACCGCGATTCGGACTGCCTGGCAGCATGTAAGCGAGGACGTGCCACCCCTTTCCGATACCATTCCTTGGATCCCCAGCGAGGTAGATGACCTGGTGGCGGCGCTTACCGCGCGCAATCCCAAGGATCGACCTGCCGATGCTGGAGCTGCCTTGCAGCTGGTGAAGGCAGCAATAGATTGCCTAAGTCCCGAGTTAAGCCAGCGGCAAGCCAAGCGCCCGGAGACTGCTCCGCAAGAAACCGAAACAGAACGTACCCCGCTGGGCAAAGGGGGTACCGCAGTGTTGCCGGTTTTGCCGGTCGCCTCCCCCCAGGTTCCCGCCGCCCCGGTGCGTCCTCATAGTGCGCCCCCGAGAGCAGATTTATCCGCTCCCTCCCCGGTTACCAGCCCCGAAAAATCGGTAGCTGTGGTGGAAGCTGCTAGCGGAAGGGAAAACCCGGAAGACTCTACGCATCAAGGACGAAAAAAACGCTGGGTTGCCGCAGCTATCACCGGAGTTTTAATAATAGCGGCGGCCTTAGCAGGCTGGTATTTTACTTTGGGACCAGGAGGGCGAGTCGCAGTCCCTAATATCGAGGGTAAAACCGTAGCGCAGGCTCGCGCGGTACTGGTAAAAGCCCATTTTAAAGTGCAAGAGCTCCAGGAATATTCCGATACTGTCGCTCCCGGTAAAGCCACTCGCACCGATCCGAAGGCCGGACAAAAAGCCAAAAAGAATTCGCTGGTGAAACTGTATATTTCCCGGGGAATTGAATACGTGAAAGTGCCAGATCTAGCAGGAAAAGAGGGTGCTCAGGCTGGCAAGCTCCTTAAGGAAGCCAAATTGAAACTCGCTGCCACCAGCGAGGAATACTCTGACGAGGTAGAAAAAGGCAAAATCATTGCTACTGATCCGCAAGCCGGTACCACTTTGCGTCACCATACCGAGGTAAAAGTAAGCATTTCGAAAGGTAAAGAGCCAATTACGCTACCGGATTTGGCTGGTAAGAGCGAAGAGGAAGTCTCGAAAACCTTAGGTGATCTCAAACTGGAAATAGAAAAAACTACCGAATTTTCCGATTCGGTTCCGCGAGGACACGTAATTGGGCAAGAACCGGCAGCGGGAACTATCGTTTACCACCATGACCAGGTAAAAGTTAGAATCTCGCAGGGACCCGAAATGATCACGGTCCCCAACGTGACTGCTATGTCCATGGCGGACGCTAAAAAGAAGCTGACTGACTTGGGGTTCCAGGTGCAGGTGAAGCAGCAACTCTTAGGGATTGCCCCGAATCGGGTTTATTCTCAATCCCCCGGTGGAGGCACCAAATTAAAGAACGGTTCCACAGTCATTTTGACCTATGTCTAGGGATGCTGGACGCACGGTGGTGCTCGATAACTCGGTGAATAATTATTTTTAGCTCCCGGGGATTCTCAAATAGTCGGGTTAAACCGTGTATCCCCAGGGTTCTAAGGGTTCGCGCAGGGGGTTCCCCAAAGTGTCGTGCCGTTTTTGTAACATTTCTGCCACTTGGAATGCCAATTCCAAGGACTGTTGGTGATTAAGACGCGGATCAACCAAGGTTTCGTAGCGATTCTTCAGAGAATCCTCGGTTAGATGCTCGCTGCCCCCGATTACTTCCGTGACATCATCCCCGGTCAGTTCCACGTGGATTCCTCCCGGGATCGTCCCAGCATCCTGGTGAGCGGTGAAGAAATTAGCTACTTCTTGCAGGATGCATTCAAAGCTGCGGGTTTTATAGCCAGAAGAGGAGCAAATCGTGTTGCCATGCATAGGATCACACATCCAGGTAACCGGCCTCCCGTCACGCTGTTGTGCCTCTAAAAGCGTGGGTAGGGCAGTCTCTAGTTCCTGCGCCCCCATCCGGGTAATAAAGGAAAGACGCCCGGGCTCGGCCTCGGGATTTAGTTTATCTTGCAACCGCGCTAAATCATCAGTACTGCAGTTGGGACCGATTTTCACCCCGATCGGATTGGCTACTTGCGCTAGTTGCTCTACATGGGCACCATCTATCTGCCGGGTACGCTCCCCGATCCACAAGAAATGGGCAGAAGTATCGTACAGTTCACCTGTACGCGAATCTACCCTGGTCATTGCTTGTTCGTATTCTAAAAGTAAAGATTCATGGGCACTGTAGAAATCTACGGTTCGTAGCTCATCGGCGCTGACACCGGCGGCATCCATAAAGGAAATGGCCCGGTCAATATCAGAGGCTAGAGCATCAAAGCGCTTATAGGCCGGGTTAGAGATAAAACCCCGATTCCATTCATGCACCCGGTGCAAGTCAGCGTAACCACCTTGGGTAAATGCTCTAATCAGGTTCAAGGTGGTTCCTGAGCGAGTGTAGGTATCTAGCAGACGCGCCGGATCTGGCCTACGGGCCTCGGGAGTGAACTCGAAAGAATTGACCGCATCTCCGCGATAGGAGGGCAAGGTAACCCCATCACGAGTTTCGGTATCACTGGAGCGAGGTTTGGCGTATTGACCCGCCATTCTCCCTATTTTCACGATCGGCAAGGACGCACCATAGGTAAGCACAATTGCCATCTGAAGAATAGTTTGGATTTTCAGACGGACCCGGTTTGCAGTTGATTCTGCGAAGGTTTCCGCGCAGTCTCCGCCGGTGAGTACGAATGCTTTGCCCTGGCTGGCTTGCCCCAGGAGTTCCTTGAGAGCATCCACTTCACCAGCGAATACCAAAGGAGGACGAGTCTGCAGGTCAGCTAGCTTTTCTTGCAGCTTTTCCTGGTCTGGATAATTGGGTTGCTGACTTGCCGGGCAATCCCGCCAGGAATTCAGCGCCTTAGTTGTTTTCTCGTCCACGAAATCCACCCTAGTAAGTTTTAGATTTTAAGACGAATAAGTCCGGAAATCGAACTTATTCCCCCGGGGAGTCCCCTCCCCACCTTCTCATGTTTCCCATCGATTCTGGCAACTAGTTCCAAGTAGATAGTCACTTACCCACCATATAGATCTGCCACTAAAAATTTCTTTGGCTCTCGCTGCTACCCGCAGCGAGAGCCAAAGATCTCTAGTCAACAGATTTTTGAGTGCATATTCGCCCTCAGATAGAAGGGGCTAGACGCACTACCTAAACCTTAGGCAGGCACTACTTCCTGCCCGATTTCCTTCATCATTTCCTGGAACCAGGGGGTATTAATGTCGAAAGCTTTACCGCCCTTGATCCGAGAGAAAGCGATCGAGCTCAAAATATCGCCGTTTTCCTCGTCGTGACCGATCAAACCGGCTTTACCTTCCAGTGCACACTGCACCGCGTAGTCAGTCATGGACTTGATCAAACGCAGATCCTCTACCCCCGCTGCAGAAGCACGCGAGAAGTAACCAGACTTTTGCACCATAACCTTTTCCGCTCCGATCCGCTCAGCAAACTGGCGAGCAAACCACTGACCGGGGTTAATCTTGTCGATCTGCACATGGCCAAAGGGATCGCGCGGAATCGTTTCTCCCGCTTGTTCCATCTGCTCTACGATCTCATTAATTCCCGCACCCTCAGACAGGAAAATATTAACGTTACCCACCTCGTCCATAACTTTCTTGAGACGAGCGGCTTCGCCCTCAATATCAATATGAGCCTCGGGAACGAAAATAGCGTGAATGTCGCGAGATTCGCGAGTGAGCCCCATAGAGGGCAGCCATTCTTTCTTGTCCAAAAGTTTGCGGTAAGAACAAGCAGTGGCAGCTGCCAAATATCCGCAGTGACGTCCCATAACCTCGTGAATAATCAATTCCCGCGGGTTGGACTGGCATTCGGCGATCACATGTTCGGCATAAAGTGCCCCGTTATCGGCCGCGGTCCAAGCCCCCAGAGACTGTCGCACCGGAATAATGTCATTGTCAATAGTTTTTGGTAGCCCCACCACAGTCAGCTCATAGTCGTGTTCATGCAGGTAATGAGCAAGGTCTGCGGCAGTGGTGTTGGTGTCGTCCCCACCGATAGTGTGCAGGACATCTACTCCGTCCTCTACCAAGCGATTAGCCGCGAATTCCAGAGGGTTAACGCCCTCTTTAACCAGACCACGTTTAACCAAATCTTCGGTGTTAGTGAGCTTTACCCGCGAGTTA
Organism: uncultured Varibaculum sp.; assembly: GCA_947253735.1. GTDB lineage: Bacteria > Actinomycetota > Actinomycetes > Actinomycetales > Actinomycetaceae > Varibaculum. The sequence goes on from CAMYAU010000062.1 coordinate 6,985, forward strand.
CCAATCGGGGAACCGCCATATTCATGCAACAGGCCGGCATTTTTACGCGCCTCTTCGTCCACCACAATAAAATTCTTGGACAGCAACCCGTGATACCCATGTTTATAGGCGATTATTTCGATTTCCGGGGCCAGCTCGGTATAGCGTTCAATCAATCCCCCGACCGCTGATGAGAGACAGGGGGCGAATCCACCCGCAGTTAGTAATGCCACACGTTTAATAGTCATTTGTCCTCCAAAAGAATTGTTTGGCCAGTATTGGCGCCGACATCCACTAGTTTAGTCGATAAGGCACAGATGACTCTATGCAGACAAGGTCCTGCCGCATTTGAGCAAGCAATTAATACTTTCGATAAGAACAGCCGGCGTCCGGGGCAAATTTGGACGAATCCGTCCCGCTTATAGGTACCGATTTAGGGGGTAATACCCAAACGGGCATTAGCTCCGATTTAGCTATCTGCAGTTCGCTGCAAGGATTAGAAACCGAAACCCTTTATTTATCCCCCGCCGGGGCCGTATCTGAGGGATCTCCCTCCGGGTGAGAAGTTTCGACAGGAGGCTGCGGCACCTCGATGTCCGGGGCCTGACGTCCCCCGGGAGCCTCCACTTTAGACTCGGGGCCAACAGCTTCCTGATCATCCTTCTTAGCTGCCAAAGCCTTTTTCACATCTGCTGCATACAGATCCACGTACTCTTGACCCGATAGGCTCATCAGAGAATACATAATCTCATCAGTAATAGCCCGCAACACGTAACGGTCGTCTTCCATCCCCTGATAGCGAGAAAAGTCCAAAGGCTTTCCCACTACGACTCCTATACGGTGCAGCCGGGGAATGCGAGTACCAATCGGCTGGGCAATATTGGTGCCGATCATAGCCACCGGAATCACCGGGGCTCCCGAACGTAGTGACAGGCGCGCCAGCCCGGTTTTACCACGATAAAGCCGCCCATCGGGACTGCGGGTGCCCTCGGGGTAGATACCAAATAATTCACCCTCTTGCAGACGCGCCAGCCCTTTTTGCAAAGCTACCTGGGATTTCTTCCCTCCGGAGCGATCAATCGGAATCGTACCCACCTGGGTCATAAACCACTTTACAAAGGCACCCTTCAAACCTTTTCCGGTGAAATAGTCAGCTTTGCCTACGAAAACAACTTCCCGGTCGATCATAAGCGGCAAAAAGAAAGAGTCAATCACCGCGAGATGGTTGGAGGCCAGAATTGCTGCTCCGGTCTCGGGAATGTTCTCGGCTCCTTTAATCCAAGGCCGGTACAGAACCTTCAGGATCGGGCCCAAGATTATTTTCAACATCCGATAAAACACGTAAGCTTCCTTCCCGCCCGGGCTAACTGGCCGATCCCTAAAGACCGGCTAGACTAACGACTATGAAACTCCCCAAGAAGTGGGGGGCGCATCGCCGCCGCAACCCAAGTCAACGTCGCGTAGATGATGAATTTTTGGATATTACATCTAGGTTAGATGATACCGGTATTTTCTCCCCTGGACCGCGAGATTACGAATTAGCTGAGCCAGACGAACAGTTTCAACCCCCAGATTTGCCCGCTAGTGCTCGCCCCAGTGGACCTACACTCGCCTTCGTGACCACCATCATAATATTGATAGCCTGGGTGGCCAGCTACATTGCGGGGATTAATATCCCGATATGGCTCCACGTACTGGGATTTGTGGATTTAGCACTATTTTGCGCCCTTTTGGTTTTTCTGCGGCCTCGGGGACGTAGCGCATTAACCAATAAATGGGATGACGATGATGGGGCGAGGGTGTGAACACCCAGGTTTTCTCTCCTCCCTCACGCGCTTTACGCACCCACCTCGATTCGTTGCTGCCTACCAGGGACGAAATAGCTCCGCAAGGAGAATTTTCGCAGTTGGGACGCCCTTTATCGGATTGCTGTTTCCTAGTGGTTGACCTGGAAACCACTGGTATGGGTGCGCAGGCAGAAATCACCGAAATCGCGGCTGCTCGTTACTATAATCACCGCCTGTGTGGAACTTTTCGCTCTTTGGTTCGAACTGAGCGTCCGATTCCCCCTAAGATAGTGGCACTCACCGGGATTACTAACTCGATGGTGCTGGCTGCCGATCCTCTAGAGGCAGTATTTTTGCGTTTTCTTGAATTCTGGAGGGCGCCTTGCCCTGATTCTCCCCCGATAAATGCGCTAGTCGCTCACAACGCTAGTTTTGACACCGGATTTTTACGCCGCGCCGCCGAACAACTAGATGCCCCTCTACCTCCCGCCCTCACCGTCGATACTTTAGCTATTGCCCGGCTGCTCTTGCCGCGCCCCTTTGTCGCCAATCATCGCC
>CAMYAU010000063.1 GCA_947253735.1 uncultured Varibaculum sp.
TAGCGCATCTGCTTTGCAAGCAGAGGGTCGCGGGTTCGAGTCCCGCTAGCTCCACTTAAATGGTGAAGCCCCAGGTTTATCCTGGGGCTTCACCATTTAATAAGCTGAGGGACTCGAAGCCGGGAGGGCTGGCGCGGGAAGGGCTTGGCGTGGGGGCTAGGTTTTTCCTCCCGCCAAAGAATTTGGAAAACGTGGCGACGTTTTCCGAATTCTTATGCCCACCGCGCCTGCTCAGATAAAACCTAGCTCCCGCGCCCTCTTCCAGTCGTTAGTACAGTTCTTACCGGTCGCGACCCTTCCGATGCCAGTAATATCAAAGAAATTAAGCTTCTTTAGGGGGATTTCGATTGAAGATCTGTGAATTTGAATCTCGGGAAAATTACCGAAAGATTTATGTCGACAGAAAAAGCTAGTTTTCTGCCAGCCATTTACGAGTTCCGAACGATTGGATTGATAACGCTGCGATCCTGCTCGCTTTGCCAAGCGCATTTAAGAAAGTTTCTGTAAAAAGCGCTTGCTTGCCCAGGGCTTTCACGAAACCGCCGTGTAAGAACTTTCCGGCACCAAGAGTGTCTACAACTGTAGTATTACAGGTTTTTAGGGTTCCGGTAATACCGTCTGCCGAATATAGGATCTCTTTGTTCCCTCGAGTAATAGCCGAATATTTGACGCCGAAATTTGCCAGATAGTCGAAAAGCTCTGTGCAGCTGCGGCCACCGCGGCATTGGTGGTAGATCTGCCAGCGGCAAATGCGAAATTAGCTCACCTGTCAGGTGATGGATGGCAAAGGTTTGAAAATAAATTGTTTGACGTTTCCGTCTTGAACTTCTTTGGCACTTACCCCATAAACATCGTGGATGAGTTCAGGAGTGAGGATATCGTCCGGGATGCCTTGGGTGTGCAAACGTCCATTTTTAAGAATAATTGCCTGGTCGCAGTAGCGGGTTACCAGGTTAAGATCATGCAAGATTATGACAGCTGTGTCGCTAACTTTCTTGATGATACTAAGAATTTGATGTTGGTATTTGATATCTAGATGATTTGTGGGTTCATCTAGCAGGATACATTTACATTGTTGGGCGAGGGCGCGGGCAATAAGAACCCGTTGACGTTCCCCACCCGAAAGCGTATCTACATAGCGGTCTTGTGCATAGCTCATTCCAACAGCGTCGAGAGCCTCTTGACAGATTTTACGATCAGCTTCGCTATATCCTTGAATATCCTTACGATGCGGGGATCGTCCCAGAAGAACAATATCGAGTACGCGGGTTCTTTCCATGTCATGCTCGAATTGGGAAACTACTGCGATACGCCGGGCAACTTGACCGGGGCGCATTTGTTCTAAAGGCTGCCCACTGAGGAGGATTCTCCCCTCCGATAGTTTTTGCGCAGCGAACATAGCCCTCATGAGGGTAGTTTTCCCGGAACCATTAGGGCCGGCGATACCTAAAATTTTGCCTTGAGGTACCTCGAAGGAGACCCCGTCAAGAACTTTGGTGTCACCGAAATGGACGCTAGCTTTGTCTATCGTGAGGGGAGAATCATTCATCCGTTTACTTTCCTAGTTTCTTGAGCTGATCAGCCAGTTCAAATGTTCCATAAATCGCGGTGGGGGAGGCATAGGCTACTGCGGATTCCGCGTAGATAATGTTGCCATTTTTAACCGCTTTCATGTCCTTGAAACCAGGAATTTTTTCAAGTCGTTGCATTGAACTTTCTTTGGTGGCTCCGCCCATTCCAGTGAGCAAAATGATTACATCAGGGTCTGATTTAACAAATGCTTCTGGTGCAATGGGGCCTTGGTGTGGATGATAGTTCGGGTCAATAGCACTAACGAGATTAAGGGTCTTATTTATTTCCCCCATCACGCCTTTGTTTCCGTAACTAAATAGTTCAGGATCTTCTCCGTAGTAGTAGGCGTAGGAAACTTTGCGTTCCTTACCGATTTTCTCATTACTAACTTGCTCGAGTTTCTCTTTGAGATCCTTTACTGTGGCATCTGCTTTTTCGGAGGTGCCCATGATTTTGCCTAGCTGAGTAATCTCCGCCAGAGTATTCTTGAATGATTCATCCGATTTTTGATCCGGATAGAAGTAGTTGCACTCGGTAGCATCCACAACGGCAGGGATTCCTTTTTCTGCTACTGCTTTCGGAGCAGTGGTTTCGGAACTGAATCCACCACCATAAGCAAGATCAGGCTTCAGCTTCATGAGGGCTTCCATAGAAATGGATTCCGTTGATAATACTTTGATGCCATCCGCTTTTTTACCTATCCAAGCGGGAGGTTCTTCACCCCATTCATTGGCGCGGCCTACAATGGATTTTTCCGCTCCGGCAGCAAAGAGGTACGCCAGACCGGTGACTCCCATCGACACTACTTTCTTAGGGTGAGTAGTAAACTTCGTTTCCACCCCACAGTTTTTAACTGTAATAGGTTGGTCAGCAGCAGCGTTGGACGATTCTTTTGTCCCGGAGCAGCCAGTGAGTGCGGCGGCTACCAGGCTTACACCTAGTACGCCAGCCACAATTCGTTTCTTGATCATTCTTTTCTTCCTTTCTATTTGGAATATTTCTTGATGAGAGCCATTAGCATAGGGGTTCCTACCAGGGCTGTTAGTATTCCGATAGGTAGTTCCGCTGGTCTGATAGCCACGCGGGTACAGGTGTCGGCAATGACGACAAGCAGTCCGCCTCCCAGGGCAGAGATAGGTAACGCAGCTCGAGTGGTCGAACCTACCAGTTGTTTCGCAGCATGAGGAACGACTAGGCCCACGAATCCGATGGCACCGGTAAGGGAGACAAGCACCGCTATAGTGAGCGCCACTATGAGAAATAGGAGGTTTCGATAGAGGCGGGGACTAGTACCCAGTGAGATTGCGGCATCGTCTCCCAGGTTAAGGATGTCAACCCGTCTTCCCCAGATGGTGAAGCAAATTAATGCAATAGTTACCACGCTGCCTGCGATAATGGCGTCATGCCAGGTGGCGTTAGATATTGATCCGAGCATCCAAAACATTACCGATTTGGTTCCAGCCGCGTTTTTAGCCATCAGAGTTATCAAGCTGGTTACTGCCGAGAAAAAGTAAGTTACCGCCATACCTGCAAAAATAATGCGGGTCGGAGTGATTTTTCCTCCGGCAGAAGCTAGCAGGGTAACGAGCAGGATGGAGGCTATTGCTCCCAGGAAGGCACCGAAAGTGATTCCCAATGCAGATAAGATATTGCTGGTTGTTCCGAAAACTATGACTGCTGCTGCGCCGGTGGAAGCCCCGGAGGAAATACCTAGAATATAGGGATCGCCCAAGGGGTTCCGCAGTAGCGATTGGGTTATTAGGCCGCATATACCTAGGCCGGCACCAACGATTGCTCCCAAAATGGCGCGGGGAAATCTCACCTGGCCAATAATCTGAGTGTCAACGTCAGTGTCAGTAGTTCTTCTCAGCGTGGCACCGATGCCTTCAAGTGCTGCCGATAATGAAATATCCGTAGCACCCACAATTACAGCCACTATTATTGAGCAAACTAGTGCTAACGCTAAGATAAATCCGAGAATCAGGCGTTGCTTTCGATTCGTCAACATGGAGAACCTGTTGCTTTCATTTTTGTTTCAGATGCTTTTTGGCTGAGATAGCTCCACAGCTTGCGTTCATGGGCTATCCGCTCGCTGGGATCACATGCGCCTTCATGTCCGCCTTTGCTGGAATAACGCCAGTATGCTACCTCTCCTCCCAAATTATTTACCCGTTCGACTAGGGAATCTGCGTGAGAAATAGCGGTGACTGTATCGTGACAGTAGCCAATAATCAGCCAAGATGTGTTGCTTAAACTTTGGGGTGTGGCATCACAGGCTAAGGGATCTTCTTCTTTCATAAAGTTATCCCAATCAGAGGTTTGAGGATCCCCGTACTCTTCTAACCATTGACGACCTAAGGTTGTCTCCGGCAGGTCTTTCGTGCTGCTGATCGGGACGCGGCATACTACTTGGGATACGAGTTCTGGGTGGTGGATAGTGGTGATCGCTGCCAGCAATGCTCCATGAGACATGCCGTGTACAAATGTAGTCTCGGGGGTACAAATATCTTGACGATGCAATTCACGAATAGAGGAGGCTATATCCTCCCTGACTTTGCGTCTTCCTGCTTTAACCCCGGCTTGGTGCCAAGCTTTCCCATATTCAGCGCCTCCTCGGGAGTGAATAACGGCAACGCTGTAACCACGGGTTAACCATTTTGAGTAAATATCTGGACTATAAAAACTGTGATTGCTTCTCCCGAATCCTCCGTAAATAAATACGATTGTCGGCTGTTTCCCCGCTAACGTTCCGAAGCAGTCTATAGGGATTCGGGTTCCGTCCTCACTATGGGCCCAAATCTGTCTGCAGGTAAATGCGTTGTCGTTTTCGGAGGTGTCATTCTTGGCGAAAGTTAGTTCTCCAGTTTTCCGGTCAAGTCGGTAAAGGCGGGGAGCGTTAATAAAAGAGGAGCCTTGTAAATAGAGCTCCTGGTCGAGCACTTTTATCGGTTTAATGTGCTGTCCTAAGGGTAATGATTTTCCAGATTTGTGGGTGATGACATCAAAAGTTTTGGTGTCATAAACCAGAGTTTCGCAAGCATCTTGGTAACCGCCATATACCGGGTTAGATCCAGAGGTTTTCCACTGTGGGTAGAAGACATTTCCTTCGGGTAACCTGATCTCACCGCGCACTTTGATAATGTGTTCGCACTTAGGCGGGGATAGTTGCGATATCTGTTTCACCTAACCTCCTTCATTTGTTCCGTAGTTTTATTTCCCTCTTGTGCAAAAGGAGAAACCATGTAAACTTTGCTTAGGTTAGCATAACCTAAGTAGCAGGTTAAAGGCTAGCCTCTGAAGTTTCTATCGCTTGAAAGGAGGGGAAATGAACACACTCGAAATCGTAGAGATTGAGGAAGTGAACACCGATCAAATCACTGTTCCTCACTGCCATCACGGTGCCACCCAGCAGAGCTTTGCATGGAGGTAAGAAGATAGGCATCGGGTAAAAGATAGTGCTAAGACGCACTTTACCCAATATTCATATAGGTAAGAGGATCAGGGGTTATGTGGAAGATTTGTGCGCAAGTAAGGCCTTTGGATACGAATAGATGCGTTCTTACATGTGCAGATGGTCGTGATCTGGTGCTCTCAACGGATGCTAATAGCATCGTGCGCGTCTTAGATGCGGCGCAGGATGTCCAGTCCACTCACCCTTTGGGCACTCCGTTGAAAAAAGCATTAGAAAAACACAGCTGTTTTATCAACACGCATGACCTAGTCTTCCAGACCCCTGATCCTCAATCTATGACCGATGCAGAGGTAATTGTCTGCGGTGACCCCACAATTGCGCGTTTAATAACTTCAGAGCTTCAAAAGATTGATGTAGCGGCGCGCCTGTCTTCCCAGTCAGTTCGCGAATGTGCATACCAAGTCTTCAATCGCGGCGCCCTGGTGCTGTGCCGCGGAGATGAGCCTGCTCCAGTATTTGCGCAAACTATTGAAGACAATCTCGGACTAAATATTTCAGTGATCACGGTGGATCACACCCCCGACAAACTATTGGTTGGCCCAGCAGTACTTAAAGGGCAAGGTGCAACTTATAGTGACAGTCTTGCTCGTCTCGCCGGAAATGCAGTCAATAGTGCAGTATTTCAAGCAAAAATGGGTAGCCCCGTATGGGGAAGTTTCTTACCGCGCTTAGGTGCAGCCACAAATATGGGGCACAAAGCAGCGGAATTACTTAAAGCTATTACTCGCAATGAAATCGATAACCAGGAATCAACCCCCCTTGACACTATTTGGGCAATTTCCTTGGACGGGAAGCTCGAAGTTCACGCGGTGCTTCCCACGAATTTTATGATGGGCCCTCAGCCTAAATCCCCGATTCACCCTCCCACCTTTGTGGTTGATAAATGCTATGGAATCGTAAAAGAGCTCACTCGGGTACATCACAGTGCCTATATGCCGCCTACTTTGCATACTACCCAGGCGCGAACGTGTGATTTACGCAGAACATCAACTTATATCAACACTGTATTTTGCCAAGGCTCAACGTTAATCCCCAATGAGGTTGGAGAAGAAGAAAAAGAAGCGCAGATCCACGACACTGAACTAGCGGCTATTGGTGAATCGGTCGAGCGTTATTGCTCTAACCTAATTGATCTCAAACCGGTATTACATGGTTCTTATCGGGAATTAACGAGAAAAGGATACCCGCTTCTTCATCCGGAAGAACTGGTGCTATTCTCTGCAAACCAATACCAGCACCCCGGATTTCCTTTTGTACCTTTGACCCCTGACCTGCCCGTAGGGTGGGTGGAAGGTACCTATTATGAGGAGGAAGAGCCAGTTTTCGTTCCCGCCTCCTTGGTGTATGTCAACTGGTATACCAACCAGTATCGGCAAGAACCGAAAGTTAACTTTCCTGCGTTTGCTGGAGTAGCTGCAGGAACCAGCAGTGACCAGGCGATATTGTCGGGTATCAGTGAAATTATTGAGCGGCATGCCACCATGGTGTGGTGGTTGAATGCCCAGCCGCTTCCGCACCTGAAATTACCGCAGAAATATGTAGATCTTTTTAGCGGGACGAAAGAGCCACTCCGCCCCGCTTTGATCAATCTAGACAACACTTTCAATATTCCGGTGCTAGCCGGGGTGGTTCACAATGATGTCTCTAAACTGGTACACGTTGGTTTTTCTTGTCGTTCGAGCGTTGAACAAGGCGCTTTAAAAGCTTGGAGTGAAGCGCTCACCTTACAAGAGGGAGCTCACGACCTCGCAAACCCCGAAGGGGCACATTGGACAGCAATCCGTAAAGGTCTACTTCCTGGACGTTCATATAAGAAATGGCGCCGTGACCGCCGCTATCTGGATGACTTCCGTGAGGATCTCAAAGATGTAGATGACCTACTAATTCAGCAAGAGGTCTTTCTAGATCCTCGCGCGGTAGACAGAGTGAAACCACTGTTAGATATACCAGCAACCCGCAGTATTTCATCTGTGCCACAGCTGAAAGATAGCCAACTAGCTAGTTATATAGAGCGTATCCACGCCCGGGGTATGCGGGTAATTACCGTTGATATCACCTCTCGCGATGTCGCTTCTTGCGGACTGCATGTGATCCGCACATTAATTCCCGGCACGATCGGCAATACTCCTGCCGCATTTCCCTACCTGGGGCGCAATATGGTGGCAGAGGAAGCAGTACGGTTAGGATGGGTGGATTCGCCAAGGCCTGAAGGTAGCATGAACCCCTTCCCAATGCCGCACGCGTAAAACCGATACCGTTGTTGAGAAAGGATAGGCGATTGTGTTCGCAAAGCAGCGTTTAGTTATGCGCGCCGCCGGAGTCTCCGTGTGGCTGCTGGCACCAGCCATGATGTTGGGTGTCCTGGTGTCTTGCTTATATATTGCAACCGCGGTGTGCAACGCCATGCTTTTCAATGAGCTATTGAGCTCTCGCCGGGTCTCCACGGTGGTGGGACTAATCATAGCTATCGCCGGTTTGCTCTTAATCCGTCCGTTACTTGAGGTCAGTGGACAGCTTCTACAAAATCGAGCGGGACTAGTGGTGAAAAGCCGCTTACGGCAGGCGCTTCTAGAGCAACTAGATGCCCGCGGACCGATGCGGGGAGGACTGGGTCGTTCTGGACAAATACAGTCGGTTCTCACTGATGGGGTTGAGGCGATCGAACCCTATTTCGTCAAGTATTTCACCCAACTTGCGGTCACTGCTATAACAGCGATTGGTTTAACAATTGCTATTGCCAGTATTTCTCCCCTGATTGCAGGAGTTCTTTTAGTCTGTGGAGTCGCGATTATTGCTATTCCCCGATTATGGGATAGAGCTCTTGCTGATCGGGGACAATCGCATTGGGTAGCGTACGAAAATCTCAATGCCGATTTCGTGGATTCTATGATGGGGATGTCCACTTTGAAATCTTTTGGGGCGGCTAAAGACCATGGCACCCAATTAGAAAAACAGTCCAGCCAGCTGCTCAAAACTACTATGGGGCAGCTACGGCTTTCATTGGGAGAAACGGGCTTATCAGGAATGATGAAAGTGTTCGGTCCTGCTCTCGGGCTCTTGATCGCAATTTCTTTGATTACTTCCAAGTCGATGCCGATTAGCTCGCTATTTGTGGTTACGCTGCTAGCTATCGAACTTTTCCGCCCGTTTACTGCCTTATCGGCATGTTGGCATGAAGCTTTTTTCGGTATTTCCGCGCTGCCAGCAATGAGCGAGTTATTTGAACAGGAGCAAACTTCTGCCGCTACCCGCAAATCTCCTCAAAACTTGCCTCACAGTAACGAAGTATCCTTTGTCGATATCTCCTATACTTATCCGGGAGCTGCCGAGCCGGCTCTTGAGCAAGTCACTTTCGTTGCACCTGCAGGTAAAACAACCGCTTTGGTGGGGTTGTCAGGTTCCGGAAAATCCACTGCGCTCGGGTTATTAATGGGTTTTGACCATCCTGATAGTGGAAGTATCACAGTTGGAGGGGTTTCAGCGGACAGTTTGGAGATTGCGCGTACCGTCACGCTGGTTCCGCAAGACCCGATTATTTTTCCAGGAACTATAAGGTCAATTTTGGCCGAAGCTAATCCCAAAGCGGATGAAGCGGAGATGATAACGGCTCTAAAGCTAGCCTGTGCCACAAACCTGCATCCCGATAACAATCCTGATTCTGGTGAAAATATTCTTGATTTAGAAATTGAAGAACATGCTCAGAACCTTTCGGGAGGACAAAAACAACGACTGGCAATCGCTCGGGCTCTGGTTCGAAAATGCCCGCTCCTCGTACTAGATGAATCTACTTCTGGTTTGGACACCCAAACAGAAACAACGGTTCTGGCGAATATTCGCAAGACGTACCCGAATCTCACTTTATTGCTGGTTACCCACCGTATTGACGCTGCTGAGCAAACAGATCATGTAGTGGTAATGGGACATGGGAAAGTGCTTTGTAGCGGGAATCCCTGTATGTTAAGCCAGGAAGATAATGCCTGGTCAAGATTGATTAGTGCACAGATAGGAGCCTAGTCGGCTATGACCTTAGTTTTCAGTAATTTTCTTGCGCTGATGAAGCGGCTACGTGAATGTGTTCCCCTTTTCGTAGCCGCCACTATTGTGACTGCACTTGCCCAAATTAGTGTAGTTGGGGTTGCGGTTAGTTCTGTGTGGATATCTACGCAATTCATATTAAACCGTACGAACAATCTGACCCTGCTGTTCGTTATGATGTTTACCCTGGTGGTCGTGCATGCCGTGAGTACCCTC
>CAMYAU010000064.1 GCA_947253735.1 uncultured Varibaculum sp.
CTGATTACTTCCCTCGAGGGCGCGCTACGCACTCGCGGTTTCCAATATGAGGCCGCGGCCCGGGGTTTAGGAGCTTCTCGCACCCGTACCCTGCTGCAAGTAACTTTGCCGCTATCCGCCCCGGCGATCGTTTCGGCAACCGCTTTAGCGTTTTCCCGTTGCCTAGGGGAGTTCGGGGCAACTATTACTTTTGCCGGTTCTTTGCAGGCGATCTCGCGCACCTTGCCCCTAGAGGTTTATTTGCAGCGAGAAACTGACACGGATCTGGCGCTTTCTTTATCTTTAGTGATTATCGCCCTGGCAATTGTGATGGTGGGCGGCACCCAGGTACTTTCCGACTATTGGTATTCGCGCCTGATGGGGCGCCATCAGCAAAGTGCAACTACCGGAACCGTTAGGGCGCTTAGTGGCTTGTCCAAGAAAAACAAAAAGGAAAAATTAGCCGGACCCGGGGTGCATCTAGATGCGAAAATCGCGGTGCGAAACTTGGACGTGGATTTAGATTTTGCTCCCGGTTCTGCCACTGCCCTGCTCGGCCCCAATGGAGCCGGAAAATCTACCATTATTTCTCTGCTAGCAGGTACCTTGGTGCCCGATTCCGGCTCTATTAAATGGAGCGTGGATAAACCCCGGATAGTACTCCTAGCTCAAGACCCCGCCCTATTTCCCCATATGTCCGTGCTGAGAAACGTAGTTTTTGGATTGCGCTGCCTGGGCATCGAGAAGTCTCATGCAGAGCAGCTAGCCCGCACCCAACTGGAGGCCGTGGGAATGCAGACTTTAGAGAGACGCCGTCCCAACCAACTTTCCGGGGGGCAAAAACAGCGGGTAGCTATTGCCCGCGCGATGGCGATTGAACCGGATGTAGTGCTGCTGGATGAACCGATGGCCTCCCTGGACGTGGAGGTAGCCGATCAGCTGCGCCTATTACTACGCGAACGTATTGGGGGCGCTACCACTATCCAAGTCACCCACGACCTAACCGATGTGATTGCCCTCGACTGCCAAGTAGTAGTGCTAAAGCATGGTCAAGTTACCCAGCGTGGCTATTGGCGAGACCTCTTTGAGGAAACTCAAGATCGCTTCCTACAGCAACTTACCCGTAAAGCCCAGCTAGATAACGCAATAAAATAAAAACCCCACTTGCGAGCCGGAAAGGCAAATGACTGAGTTAACCCATTGATGACAAGTGGGTTAGTTACTAGTTAAGGCCAATAGGTAAGCTAACAGCTATGACTACTTCCCACCCCTCTAAATCCCCCCAGGTAAAGCCAGGTTTTCCCGAAGCTTCCTCCTTTCCTCAAGACGCGGTGCCCACCCCGATCACTGCCGAAGATCGCCTAATCGCCGATTTTAGTCGCGATCTACATACTCACCCGCGAGTACTGGTTGGTACCGGAGATGATTGCGCAGTTCTAGCTCATCCTGATTCGCGTTCCGTGATCTCCACCGATGTGTTGGTAGAGGGAGTACATTTCCGCCGCGATTGGATGAGCCTAGAACAGATTGGCAGGCGTGCCGCTGCGCAAAACGCCGCGGATATTGCGGCAATGGGGGCGAGCGCCCACAGCGCGGTCGCGGCGGTAACTATTCCTAAAGACATGGGCAATGCCGAGATTACCGCCCTCGCTACCGGGCTAGCAAAAGGCTTAGAAAGCTACGGATATGCTCTGGTAGGTGGGGATCTATCTTCCGGGCCATGCCTGCAGATAGCAGTCACGGTTATCGGGGATTTAGCGGGCCGACCTCCCCTATTACGGTGTGGTGCGCAAGTAGGCGACCAGGTGTATTTCGCGGGGAATCTCGGTGATTCCGCTGCCGGGTTAGCCCTGCTGGAACGCTTCCAGAGTCCGCAAGCTGCCCTAGATGATCCCACCCTACCGGGATCCTTGCGCGGCCTCGTCAACAAAGTTATTTCTCGCTATCAGGTTCCAGAGGTTCCCGCTTCCCTCGCCTCCCGACTAGCCCCGGCCGGGGCCCATGCTTTGATGGATATTTCTGATGGGCTTAGCCGCGACGGGGCAAAAATAGCTGCTGCGTCCGGGGTAGTAATTGATTTGCACCCCGTCCTCTTAGAAAAATATGCCCAGCGCCTTGCAGATCTGGCTAGTTTCTTGGGTACCAGTAGCTGGGATTGGATTCTCGGGGGAGGAGAAGATCATGGCCTGCTATGTACAGCTCCCGCAGGATTTGCGATTCCCGGTTTTACGCTCATTGGCGAGGTTTTATCGGCGAGCACCCAAGCGGCCGATATCACCAATAAAACCGAAGTTACGTTCAGTAATGAAGACGATTCATCATCTTCGTTTAACGCCTACCTGCTAGTTGAGGGACAACCGTATGCGCAACACGGGTGGGATCATTTTGCCTCTTAAAGGCGGGAGTAAAAAATAAAACGCTAAAAGTAACCAGTGGTGGCTCCGACCGGCATCGATCCGGTGACCTTTCGATTTTCAGTCGAACGCTCTCCCAACTGAGCTACAGAGCCTGGGGGTCTAAAAAGACCTGCGACCCAGACGGGACTCGAACCCGCGACCTCCGCCGTGACAGGGCGGCGCGCTAACCAACTGCGCCACTGGGCCATATTTTATTGTGCTCCACCTTTCGGCAGATCGTACCCCCAACGGGATTCGAACCCGTGCCGTCGCCGTGAAAGGGCGGTGTCCTAGGCCTCTAGACGATGGGGGCCTTGCGGCCTGGCCTCAAGGCCTCGGCTCAGACTTGAATAAGCTTACCGGCATTGAGCAACTAAAGGCAAAGCGATCCCCTATGAAGCCTCTCACAACTGGGGTTTACCGCGTCTTTTAATGGTTCAATACCTGCATTTTTTGTCGGTGAAACGTAGTCTAGTTATATGCAGCTGCAACCTTTAGGCACATCCTCATCAGATCAAACCGTTGAGCAAGTATTTGACTGGCTAACCAGCCTCGCCGGTATGGGCGTAGGGGCGCTAGCCGGGATCATCCTTGCCTCAATCGCTACCGCGATTTTAAAGCTGGTAGCTAAACGCGAGCCGCTCACCAAACTGATCTTAAAACGAGCCACCCGTAGCTTCTTCTTCGCCATGCTGATTCTGGGAGCCTATCTGGGCTGGAAGTACACCACTTCCGGACTGGAAATCGCTGCTTCTACCGGGATTGGGAGGTTTAGCCAAGGATTACTGATCGTGGTGATTTTAGCGGTTACTTTCCTGATCACCCGCATTTGCTACGTGATCGAAGACGTGGCGGTAAAAGCTAACCGCGAGAATCCTTCCCGGAGCCGTTCGAAAATGCTGACTCAGGCACAGGTTATCCGGCGGTTATTACAAGCGGTAGTAGTGGTTGTGGGGATTTCTAGTGCGATTTTAACCTTCCCGTCTGCCCAGGTTGCAATGAGTTCCATGCTGGCCTCGGCTGGGGTTGCTTCCATTGTGGCTACTTTAGCCGCCCAATCGACTTTGGCGAATGTTTTCGCCGGGGTACAAATGGCACTTTCAGATGCTCTCCGGGTCGGCGACAAAGTACAGGTACCGGGTCTAGATGGCAAAAAAGAACTGGGTACGGTCGAAGAAATCACTCTCACCTACGTGGTGCTTAACCTGGCCGATGAACGGCGAATGATTGTGCCGTCTACCCATTTCACCCAGCAAAAGTTTGAAAACTGGACCCGCAAACATACTCAGCAGCTGGGGATGGTTGAGTTGTATTTAGACTATTCTGCACCTATCGATTCGATTCGCGCGCAAGTGGATTTGTTACTATCTGGCACAGAGCTTTGGGATGGACGCAGCGCTCGCGTAGAAGTTTCTGACATGACCGCTGATTCGCAGACGGTCAGAATCGCGGTATCGGCAGCAGATAGCAATGATTTATGGGTACTGCGCTGTTACCTGCGAGAACAACTAATTCAATGGCTGGTAAAAGAGGTTCCCTGGGCTTTGGTTTCTCGCCGCATCCAACCACAACAGGTACGCTATCTAAGCCGTGACCGCTCCGATGAGGAAGTGCATCGCTTGGCGCGCAAATTGGTAGGCGAAAATGATCTACGGAAAGGTTAAGCGATGAGTAATTTTGATCCGCGTACCGCTAGCGAGTCCGATTGGCGGGTCCGACTAGATGCGAACGAATACTATGTATTGCGCGAAGCGGGTACTGAGCGTCCTGGTACCGGCCAATATCTATATGAAAACCGGACCGGGATTTACCGTTGTCGTGCCTGTGGCTCCGAGCTGTTTCGCTCCGAGACCAAGTTCGATTCTCACTGCGGTTGGCCAGCATTTTTCCAGCCTGAGGACGCCGCGGTCAGTTACCACCGTGACTCCTCCCATGGGATGGTAAGGACCGAAGTGCGCTGCGCCAACTGTCACAGTCACCTGGGGCATGTTTTTGACGATGCGCCGGATATGCCGACGGGACAACGCTATTGCATTAACTCTATCTGCCTAGATTTTCAGGCGGAATAACATGCGGGTTATCAGCGCAAACCTTCAGTATGGAACTCCGGCTGCGGGTGAAATCTCCACAGGGAATCGCTGGCAACAGTTAGCCCAGCTCTTTTCCGATTACCAAGCTGATGTTATCTGCCTGCAAGAAGTAGATTTTTACCAGACGCGGTCGGGTTTTAAAGATCAAGCTCGCTCCCTTGCCGATGCCTTAATCCAAGTCACCGGGCAGTCTTGGCGGTATCGATTTTTAAGTTTTTTTGCGGGTCAAATCATTTCAGGTATACGGTTGCCGGCGACTCTCCCCACCGATATTCCTCTAAATAGATACCATCCTCTTCGCGCTGATCGTCCCCTACTGGGCGGGTATGGAGTCGCGCTACTGTCCCCGCATCCCGTGCATCGCTGGGTTAGTGCCAAGCTAGGGGCAGCCCCGCTTCGGATTAATATTTCAGGTTACAATCCTCGCGCCTGGAAATTTTACTTTGGACAAGCTCGCAGCTTGCTAGGGGCCGAGATCCTCACCCCCGAAGGGCGTTTTCTCGTGGGCAGCACCCACCTCGAATTAGGAACTGCCACCGCCAAGCGTCAACTCACTCGCTCTTGGGAGGGTTTAGCTTCGCTAGCAGGAAAGGCTACGCCAGTGCTTGTGGGGGATATGAACTTGAGCCGGGAAGATGCTCAACAGGTATATCCCCATTTAACTTTGGCAAGTGCTCCCACTTTCCCATCCACTGAGCCCTATTTCCAGATTGACCAGGTATTTGCTCCGGCAACTTGCCAAGTTTTAACCACAGAGACGATTTTGATGCCCATCTCTGATCATCGGGCGCTATTTGTGGACTTACAGCCCTTAGCGGGTAAGCAATGCGCAAAGTGAGCATGATTTCTGATCGAATTCCCGCACCTTTTATCTTTGTGGGTTCTGGACTTTCCCAATATTCAGGGGCGGCAATTGCCACCCTCTGGTTGTTCGCGGTGATGAGCCCCACTGCGGTGGCCTGGTGGCGGGTAGCGGTAGCGGCGGTCATTTTGATGCTGATTCGGCGTCCTTTTCGCCGTGCTCTCACTTGGCAGACACTCCTGGCAGCAACGGTTATGGGGCTGTTCATAACCACTATGAACATGACTTTTTATCAGGGAATTTCTCGAATTCCGCTGGGCACTTGCGTCTCGATTGAGTTCACTGGGCCGGTGATGGTGGCTCTTTTTAGAGGGCGAGGCTGGCGGACTCGGATCGCGGCACTACTAGCAGGGATAGGGGTGGCATCTATTTCCGGGATCGGCCTGGATATCGCTACCTCCGAAGCGCAGATCGGGTTGTTGTTTTCGCTCGCTGCCGGGGTTTGCTGGGCGGGCTATATTGTGGTGGGGCAAAAACTCGCCACTGCCGGCCATGGCCAGGATTCTTTGGCCATCGGCTTATTTATTGCCGCCTTGCTGACCGTGCCTCTAGTTGGTCCTTCGAAGATCGCGGCTGGTTGGCAAAGCGCTTGGATCCTCCTGTGCTGCATCGCAGTCGGGGTGCTGTCTACCGCAGTGCCCTTCCCTTTAGAACAGGTAGCATTGCGGCGCTTAGGCCCCGATATCTTTTCGCTCTTAGCTTGTTTAATGCCGGCGATTAGTGAGGTGGTGAGCATGGTAGTGCTGCGTCACCTGCCAAATGTGGGGGAAAGCCTCGGTTTGGTATGCATTTCGCTAGCGGTAGCTTTTGCACAATACCGTCCCGGGATGTTACACAGGAAACGTACGCCTAATAACTAGTAAAGATATAACGGAGAAGAATAATGGGTGGATTAATTGGTTCGATTATTGGTGGCGGCATTATTGGAGCGTTAGCGCGCTTCTTTATGAAGGGCAAACAGAATATGGGGACGATTGTCACCATCATCATTGGTATGATTTCTGCTGGCCTAGCTGATTGGATTTTAGGAAAAGTTATGGGCCCAGGTCATGGCGTTATCAGCTTTATCCTGGCCATAGTGATCGCGGTAGGTTTAATCAGCGCTTACTTGGGATTCACGAATAAGAAAGAACAATAACCTCTAGCTACTAACCATTTTGGCAGCTGCGGCTACCAACACTTACCTACTTAGGCTGCTGCTCGGCAAGCTATTTTGCCGAGCAGCAGTTTTTTATCTAGATACCGAATCCCGGAAACAGTTCAACCTTAAGCGGTCACTTGAGGGTTTTGTTAAACAGCTGTTCCGGTTGGGAACTTTAGGACTTACTCCCCAGCTACTCCCTGTTGAAAACCTTTACAAAGAAGTGAAACTTTATGGCTTGCCGGGAACTTTGCTGCAGGTTATCCCCAGATGACCTGCCTACCACCTCGTTTAAGCAGATAGTACATTTAATATTGCCACTACCAGTTGAAACTAGCCATACCCTCAAGGTTTACCTGAGATTAACCATAATAAATTTGACATTTCCAATTATCTCGCTAGTGAAAAAGTAGATATCCACAGAGAATATCCACAGGCTTGTTAACTGGTGTAAAACCGCAGTAAAAACTGTGGATAAAACCTGTGGAAACTTTTTGTTTTATTCATTAAGTGTGCGCCCGGTGAGCGTTTCGTAGATCTCTTGATAACGGTCAGATGTTTGCTTAACCACATCTGCCGGAATCTTCGGGGGAGCTTGCCGTTTATATGGTTGCCATTGGCATTCGTCAGAATCCACCCAATCGCGCAAGATCTGGGTGTCTAACCGAGGATTGCGCTTCCCAACTTCATAGCTGTCAGCATTCCAAAAACGGGAAGAGTCCGGAGTTAGTACTTCGTCTCCCAATACCACTGCCTCCCCGCCGTAAGGCAGAGCCGAACCAAACTCGAACTTGGTTGATCCCAAGATAATCCCGCGCTCTAAAGCAATCTTGGCCGCCCGCTGATAAAGATCCAGCGAGTACTCGATGATTTGATCCACACGTCCGCTGCCTACTAGACCCTGCAACGCTTCCCAAGAAACATTAGCGTCATGTCGTCCCATCTGGGTTTTTGCAACCGGATTAAAAACTGGTTCCTCTAGTTTTTGGTCCTGTTGCAGACCGGCAGGCATCCGCCCTCCCCCGATCGTGCCTTTTGCCTGATATTCCCGCCAGGCTTCACCCGCCAAGTACCCGGACACGTGACATTCCAAGGGGTACATATCCAGGCGCCGACAAATCATTGCTCGACCCGCTGCCATCTCTGGTACCGAAGAAGTAGAGAGGAAGTGGTTGGGAATCGAATCTCCAAGCTGTTCCAACCACCAGGTGGTCAATTGGGTAAGTGCAACACCTTTCCCGGGAATTTCGGTAGGAAACACCTGGCCATAGGCACTGAAACGGTCAGTAGCCACAATCAGAACCGTATCCGAATCATGAGCTGACTGCCCAGCTGGATAGTATATTTCGCGTTCTTTGCCAGAAAACAAATGGCGCCAGCCACGTAACGCCGGAGTATCTCTTGACGACATGTTTATCATTCTTACACTTTTTATTTAGATTTGGGAACGTAGTAGACAAAAGTAGATAAAAACTTCTGTGGTTAAAATAGAAAGCATCTTTATCTATTTAGGTGTCCCTTACTTAGAGGTGTCTTAACTGTGCATCAACATGCTCATACCGATGGTTCTACTCGTACCCGACTGCTGATCGCCGCTGCCATTACCCTGGCAGTTCTTCTCGCCCAACTAATTGGCTCTATCATTTCCGGTTCTCTAGCTCTGGCAGCAGATACCGGTCACGTAGCGATAGATTCCATAGGATTGTTTCTGGCTGCCTTCACCGCGACTTTGATGACTCGCCCCGCAAGCGGGGAACTAACTTATGGATATGCCCGCTTAGAGGCGATTGCGGGAGGGATCCAAGCCGGGATGATCATTATCATCTGCAGCATAATCGGTTACCAAGGAATTCTACGGCTGATCACCCCCGCTCCGGTTGATGGTACCCAAATGGCGGCCTGGGCGGTAGCCGGGTTAATCGGTAACTTGGCATCTATGTTGGTAATGCTGGGGAGACATCGCGATAATTTAAATATTCGGGCCGCATTCCTAGAGGTTTCGGTAGATGCAATTTCCTCAGTTGGGGTAATCGCTGGCGGAATCATCACCCGTCTCACTGGCATTACCCGGGTTGATGCGGTGATTTCCTTGCTAATTGCGGGCGCTATGCTACCGCGCGGATACAAACTATTAAAGGAAGCAGGCTCCATCCTGCTTGACCGCGCCCCCAGCGAATTAAAGGTGGCCGAGATTCGGGAACACATTCTGCAAGTAGAACACGTAACCGGAATCCATGACTTACACGTGTGGCCCCTCAATTCTCATACGGTACTTTTGTCAGCACATATAATTATTGCCCAAGAATGCTATCGAGATGGGCACGCACTGGAGGTATTACACCAGGTAGAAGAGTGCATGAAGGCCCATTTCCCGCGCAGAATCGAGCATTGCACCCTCCAGATTGAACCCGAAGGCCACGCCGCCCACGAAACCTTAAAGCACTAATTGCGGAAACTGTATAGCAAAGCAATCCCCGATTTTCGCGCTACCAACAGCAAAACAGCAATAGGAGACCCGCTGAATAGCCATTAGCAATAGGGTTTAGTGCCTACACCCCAATGTTTACTCGAAAGAGGATGCTCATAGTCCGAGCACTGGAACTCAAGAATACAAAAAGCATGAAAAAGACGGCCGGAAACTTTTGTCTCCGGCCGCCTTCCTCTTATTTTTCACAAAGGAAAGAGGTGACTCCCAGCTGGGAGGTTACTTCAGTGCCTGCAGGCGCTCACGTAGCTTCGTGAGCTCATCGGCAATCGCCTTGGGTAGTTTGTCACCGAACTGCGAGAAGTACTTCTCGGTGTCTTCGGTTTCGGCCAACCAGG
>CAMYAU010000065.1 GCA_947253735.1 uncultured Varibaculum sp.
TCAGTGTGCTCGTAGTGGAGCTGCGGGGAATCGAACCCTTAAGGGCTGGCGCGGGAAGGCAGCGAACGCGGGCTGCGCGTTCGCCCTCGCCAGTAGGATTTTTGCGGTTATTGCCAATTTTATTGAGCTTCTACCAAAATCGGGATCACGTGTAGTTGTCGCAGCGGTCTTCGGAAAGCAACGCGGGAATTATTGCGTTACTTCACCAATCGACAATGCCTTTCTCAAGTTTGTTTCGCGCGTTTCCCCGTACCAATGCTCGATTCCTTTCGCAAAAGCGATTAATCCTTGCAGATGGTTTAGGAAACTCAATACCGGGGGCGGGTTGCCTTTGGCGTGCGCCACGTGTTGCTGGAGCCCAAATTTAGCAATTCCGCGTATGTGGTAGTCAATATTCTTCTTAAACGCGGTATCCAGACGAACGCTATCGTCCACTTGCAGACCCAAAATCAGCTTCTTAGACCCAGGTGGTACTACCCTGGTTTTGCCTTGGTTTATCCGAAAACCATGTTTTAGTACGGCTCGATTGACGTCACGGATGATTAAACCTGCGAAGCTGCGGTCAAAATGTTCATGGTCAGGGCGCGGGGAGAAAAACAAGTCATCACAGTACCGCGAATATCTTAAACCGTTATACAGCGCTAAAGACGCAAGCTCTTTATCGAGTTCACCAGCGCAAATATTGGCGATAATCCCGGATGTGGGGGCTCCTTGCGGAAGCACGCCGCGAATGATCTTCCCCGCGCTACCTCTATACCTCGGGTAGGGGCCACTGCTGCTATCTATTGATATTTCGAGCTTCGTGTAGTTGCGCGCCGCCGGGGTTATTTCGAACTTTTCGTTATATAGCGCCTGAATATTGCGTCTTATATTCTTATCCGGCAGAAAAGTCGTCAGACGCGCTAGTTCAAACGCGACAAGCTCTTTATACCCAATAGCTCTAAAGAGTTCATATACCCGAGCCTCGGAAATTCCCCCAAAGAAATCTTTGAGGTCGAGCTTAAGGAGCCATTTAGCCCCTATATGTACGGCTGCGCAATCTTTGATTGAAAGTCCGGGGCGATACGCATAGGCGGCAGGGGAAACCATATCGTCGGTGAAGCAATGCCGCAGTATCCATCTCTGTAAACTTTTCAAACTGGAGCTTGGTTCCGACAATATCCGCCTGCCACCAGAATGCTTAGGGACACTGCGATACTTGTAGTACAACGGTACTTTACGAAGCGGTGTAGTTTTATTGTGTTCGAGCCAAATTTCTGCCGTATTGTGGCTGCTGATTGCTACATGGGCAGACGGATACAGAATCGATTCTTCTGGATTCTCTAGGTTATGCAAACGTAAAAGATGCCTAAGCGAGTTAATCTGCGCAGGCGCCACTCTTGCTGGTTTCACGATGGGGTTGAAAGGAGGAAGTTCCATAACGATCTACTGTCAGCCTAGGGCTTTCTTTTGCCACGACGTGGCAAATTCCATGTCAATCTGTAAACCAATGACAGGGCAATCCCCTGCCGTCCTGATTGACAGAGGCACGCGAATCGCGAGCCTTCATCACTAGAGCCGTCGGTGACTCCCTCCTTTCAACCCTGGCATTTATATTAGATCCCGATGCGGATCTTTTTGCCATTTAATAAAGATACCGGGCGAGAATCTTAGGCGGAAGATATCTTCCGCAACTCTTTTGGCAGATTTACGATAGTTGCGCTTGCTTTGCGAACAAGATTTATAAGAACCCCAGACCTGCGGTTATCGATATCGGACCATGGGGCTTAATGATTCTCGGCAGTTATCTGCAGCTTTGGGTAACCCTAGCCTGGACGAGGTACACTCCACTAGGCTTGGGGTTTCACCAGGCGCGTTGGCGCCGCAATACCGCGATATTGGCTGAGATAAACACCAGGGAAAATCCCGACAGCACCAGGATAGGCAGCCAAATGTCACTGATTCCGCTACCCCGAATAATTACCCCTTGCAGCGCGTTCGCCGTGTAGTACAGCGGCACGGCATGACCGATTGCATCCCACACCGGATTAAGGGAAAAGATACCGCATAAGAAAATCTGGGGAATTACCACGATGGGGATAAATTGCACCATCTGAAATTCGCTGGACGCCAAGTTGGAAATAAGAATCCCCATGGTGAGTGCACACAGGGCAGTAAGGGCGTTGACCAGCAGCACCAGCCAGATGCTTCCGACCACCTTCATACCGATTACGTAAATAACAAACAGGGTAACCAGCACCGTCTGGATCAGTGCCAACAGGGAAAAGCCCAGCGTGTAGCCGGCAACGATTTCCCAGCGTTTAATGGGGGTTGCCAGCATTCGCTCCAACGTGCCGGAAGTACGTTCGGTTAGAAAGTTAATTCCGGCAATCAGGAACACCAGGAAGAACACGATCAGCCCCACCAGTGCCGCTCCGTAGGAATCGAAAATACTAGCGTCTTCCTGCCCGTAAACATAGTTGGTGCTGACTTCCGGGCTGGCGATCGCTCCGGCAGGCAAGTGGATAGGTAGGGCAGACAGCCGGTCTTTTAAGGCTTGTTGGTTTGCATCTTGCAAGGCGGAGGCGATCGCTGCCTGTACTTTCGCCGCATCTGCAGCAGAAGTACCGTCTAGGTAAATATCTATTTTCGATAGATCGCTTGCCACATTGACCGCGGCGAGGGCGCCCTCTTCGGTGACGGCAGCACGTAACTGGGCATTAGTGGCGGCGGGAGCGTCTACTGCTGGCTCCTTCCAATCATCACCCTTCAAATTGGTGACGGCGATATCTACTTTGTCGCTATTTTCCAGGGTGTTCACAAAGCTTTGCGGCGCGTTCCCTACCGCTACTGTGCAGGTAGATCCGGCACCGGTCAGAATCAAGTACAGCAGTCCCAGTATCAGCAGTGGGGCGACCAGTACTAGCGCCATGGTGCGGCGGTCGTGACGCAGACCGGAAAGTACCCGTTGGGCGAGGGTAAAAGCGTTCATTTCGCTGCCTCCTGGTTGACGTCTGGGCTGCTTACAGCTTCTTCACCGGATGCAAACTTTATGAATGCTTGCTCGAAGGTAGTGGTACCCGCCCGCTTGATAAGTTCTGAGGCGCTGCCTACTGCGAGCACCTGCCCATCGCGCATCATGGCGAGCTGATCGCATTTTTCGGCTTCATCCATCACATGGGTGGTGATTAGCACGGTAATCCCGGCGGTAGCCAGGGAACGCAGTTCCTTCCAGATTTCGCTACGCAGCAGCGGATCAATTCCCACCGTGGGTTCATCTAGTACCAGCAGGCGCGGGTTATGCAAGAGGGCGACAGCCAGCGAAAGTCGTTGCAACATTCCTCCGGAATAGTTCTGCGTCTGGGTATCTAAGTCTTCGCTCAGGCGCACCAACTGCGCCATAGCACCTATGCGCTCTTTTAGTTGCTGGCCACGCAGACCGTAGAGTTTCCCAAAAAACTCGAGGTTCTCCCTCCCCGTCAGTAGCGGATATAGGGCGGCCGCCTGAGCCATATAGCCAGTGTGCCTGGCGTTAGCGCAATTGGGCGCGCCCTCACCAAAGATATTTACGCTGCCCGCGGTGGGTTTTAGCAGCCCCATCAGGATTTTCACTAAGGTAGTTTTCCCGCATCCTGAGGGGCCGATCAGCGCAAAAATACTCGCTTCTGGTATGTTCAGGCTCACCTCGCGTAATGCTTGTTTTTTGCCGTAGCGCATGGAAACGGATTTGATTGATACCGCTGCAGGCACCGCTACCACCTCCAGGTCATCGTTTAGTCACAAAAAGTTGATTTCTGAGCATCATTATATCCCTATTTAGATACGGAGCGTATCTAAACTGAGTTATGATAAAAATATGACCCCGATGAAAAAACGCCTAGCGCGTCGCAGCAACGAAGAACTGCAGAAGGCGATCGCAGAAGCGGTGCTGGCAGAGTTTACTGAAGGCGGCTATCAGGGCGTCACCTTCGAGGGGGTGGCGCGCCGGGCGGGTACCAGCAAACCGGTACTTTATCGCCGTTTCCCTAGCCGCGCACATATGGTGATTTTCGCGTTATTCGATGTCGCGAAACCGCTGATCTCCCAGATTCCTACCGACCAAGGTTTGGAAGCCGGGTTACACGCAGCGGCACGTACCTTAGCTACGCGTGCCCAAGCAGTCGGCGTTGCAAACATTATCGCGCTAATGAGTGAACTAACCCCCGACACAAGAGCGATTTTTACTTCCGCCACCACTCACCCGGGTCTGGCACTGCTCGAACAGCTCTACCAGCAGGAAGTTGCAGCCGGACGCCTAGGCGAGGGCGCACTTAACGAAACCTACATCCGTTTCCCTCTGGTACTCCTGATGGGGGAAATCCTCACCCGCGGAGAGGCCGACGCTAAACACTTGACAAACTTGATCGACACCCTGGTGATTCCAACTCTGAAAACTTGCTGACCAGACCCTACTACTTTTGCGAAACTCAAACTGCCATAACCAACCCTGCGAGACGGGAATCTTTTAAGCGAACAGTCAAGCTAAAAATATTCGGATTTTTCTCAGTCAAGAGGGCAACCGCGTCCTTAACCATATATTCCAAGCCTTTAACTGAGCTTCCCCGGTAGAGCTGGCGCGGTAAGGTAGCAAACATATCAATACAGAAATCTGCTACCTCAACAGGGACGACTTATAACATGCAATATTCTGAAGACGTGTGGGAGGCTATCCTGGATTCAATATCTGAGGCAGGGCTAGTATCTGTATTGAATAATTTACGAGAAATTGAGCGTCATGATGGTATCAATATCGGGTTAGCACTCGATTGGGCTTCTTACTATAACGTGCATTTATCCAAAGAGATTGAGGAAACAGTTAGGGAACGGGTTGCTGGTGGCGATCTCGAACCAGAAGCCCTAGAAGCATTCGAGTAGTAACAAACTAATCAAGACACTCCCCCGAAGGCCGGGAGTAGGACGAGAACCGGCTACCCCCTAGCTCAAGACAGTTACAGTACGAAAAAATTAGCGGCATTTTCCCGGGTCAAGCTTTTGCGAGCTGAGATACCCTGCCTTTGGTTATCCCTAGGAGGGTTCCGATATCCTCCATGGACATATTTTTCCCGCGCATCACGCTGACCGCTTCCCGGGAAGCGGAAGCAAGCTCTTTGCTAGCCGCTGCCTCTGCCGCACTAGCAGCAGAATAGCCGGCAACCAACCCTGCGAGGCGGGAATCTTTTAAGCGTATAGTCACGTTAAAACTATCGGGACTTTTCTCAGTCAGGAGGGCGGCCGCGTCTTTAACCATATATTCCAGGCGTTTCAAGTTTTTTGCCTGGGTGCCATGTTGGCGACCATCGATCTCGAAAAAAGCGATCCACCATTTACCGTCACGGATAGCCTGTGCCTCGATATTCATTCCGCTCCCCTTTCTGCGTTCCTGATTATTGCCTTAGCCAGCAGCTCATTTACTTCCCGGTGCCGAGGAATAACGCTTGTCCATTTCCCGATACTGACGCGCGTATGATTTCCTCCTTCGCTAGCAACTAGCTCTAGCCCCTTTGTTTTGGCTATTTTGTCTAATCGCTTGAGTAAATCCCTGCGCTTCATAGTTATAGTATATGGGTGTAAACAACAATCGTAAACCCCTATACACAAAAGCAGTTTTACGGTATATTGACCAATTTGGCAATATGGATTGCAGCAGGTGAAGCAATACTTGCCAATAACTTCTCGAACAAAATCTCCTAGCTCAAAGCAGTTACGGTACGCAACACTTTGGCGGCATTTTCGCGGAAAGAGTCCGGCTCTAAAAGCAGCGACAGGCTAATAGTGCCATTAAAGGGCAAGTCAAAAAAATAGCCGGGCTGGCAATAAATCCCACAGTCGTTTAAGAGTTTTTCCACCAGCTCGTCCTCGTCGATATGGAGGGGAAAACGCAGCAGCACGTTCCAGCCTCCTTGCGGGTGCATCACCGTAACTGGGCTGGCCGGATCCTTCTCTACTAAACCTTGCAACGTGGCCAGGTTGGCGGCGCAGCGCCCGCGAGTTTGCGCCAACTGCTGCGGGATTTTCTCCAAGAAACCAGGGAGTTTTGCCGCCAAAATATCACTAAAGGGCAAGAACGCATCCGCGATGATATCTAAACGGGCTTTCGCCTCCTCCACTATCTCCTCCGGTCCCGATACCTCCAGCCAAGCAATCTTCGCCCCAGGCGCGCATAGATTCTTCGATAACCCGTCGAGGGCGAAAGTGAGGATTTCGGGGCAACCGGCTAGACGGGCTCGAGATTCCGGAGCCGCAGGAAAGGAGAAGCCATAAAACACTTCATCGGCTATCAGGGGCAGATTATTTGCGACGCAGTATTTTTGTACCCTCTCTCGCTCTCCCCTATCTAGATAGGCGCCGGTGGGGTTACTCGGATTGATGACTACCAAGGCACGCGGACGCGCGGCCCCATTGACGGCTGGCAGCGAGAGCGGATCCAGTTCCCATTTTCGTCCTAGCCAAGCAAAACTATAGGATGCCACCTGCACATTTTCTAAGTTAGCTAAGACCTCTATCAGCGGATATCCCGGGGTCGGTGCCAGCACTGCCTCCCCAGGATCACACAGCAGTTTCATCAGCCAGGAGTAGCCCTGGGAAGTAGAGCTCAGCAGATAAAGGTTATCGGGGTTGACACTACGTCCATCCCTCTGAGACAGGAATTCGGCGAGGGCGCAGCGGGCATAGCGGGGTCCGCGCGGATCTGCCTGGTAGGGGATGTCTGCTTCCCCCAGGCCATGCCGGGTGGGATTTGAGTCAGAGATATTTACCAGTTTCTGTCCCTGGGCGCGCCGTTTCGCAGCCGCCAAGGTGATGGCGTTGGGCTGTGAAAGGTTAACTCGCTGTGAAAAATGCATCGCTCCTACTCTATGACGGTCAGCTACTCCCCCGCATCGCCGCTAACGAATCCTTGTTTTCCACCCCGGGGAATATGAGAACTGCCGGGGAGGGCACATCCTGGAACCACAGTTCAGCTTGTAGGAGATTATCTATCTCGATGGCGATTTCACTGGTCTTAATGGTATCTACTAACTACTAGCGGCAAAAGTTGAAAACCGGTTACCTCTGCAACTAGTTATTTCGAAAACTCCCTCCCCGCTTCAAATCCGGTTGGCTCCTTTGGGACATGCACTCTAGAAAGCCCTTGTGAGTGGAGCCGAAAATAGATAGACAAAGCCGCTGCCGGCAGGTTCATCCAAACCTGCCGACAGCGGACAGTCTGCTTAGTTTTAAACAGCTTTACTATTTCTTGCGGGGTTGCACCCCGTAACTGGACATGGCTCCCAGCGCATCATTCATCTGCTCCGGGCTGAGTAGCTTGATCGGAACTCCGGTGGCCATCGCACGCAATTGAATTTCGCAGATATATTCCAACACTGGCAGCAGATTAACTGCTTTTTTAACAGTTTCCCCGATCGTGATTGCACCGTGATTGGACATTAAGGCCCCTTTGCGACCCTGAAGTGCCGCAGTTACATTCTCTGCCAGCTCCGGGGTACCGAATTCTGCATAGGGCGCGACTCTAATTACTCCCCCGAACATTGCCGAATAGTAATGCGAGGGAGGAATCTCCTCCACTATTAGCGACAGCGCAGTAGAGGCGGGGGCATGATTATGGGTTATCGCCTGCGCATCGGTGGAGTGGTAAACACTAAGATGTAAAGGCAATTCGGTAGAGGGGTTCAAGTCCCCATCAACACGCTCATTTTCTAGGTTGTAAACCACTACATCTTCTGCAGTCATAGATTCATAAGGCACACCCGAGGGGGATATTGCCACTAAATCACCTTTGCGAATCGAAACGTTTCCGGCAGTGGAAACAATCAATTTTTCCCGCTGCATTAATAAGCAGGTGTCAACAATTTCTTGACGTTCTTTTTCCATTAACATTTTTCTAAACTCCTACGACTATTTCTTTTGCGTTAAAACTTCGGGATTGGACAAATGCAGCGGTGCTTTTTGTTCACTGAATCTGACAATATCTTCGGTTCCGATCCGGGCAGCCAAGCGGGCTGAATCTTGCGAAGCTCCTCCCAAGTGGGGAGTGAGAGTTACCCGCTCAGTTTTCAACAACCGATGATCCAGCGGTAACGGCTCTAGCGGAAGCGCGTCGAAAGCAGCCGCATAGAGACGCTTGCTGTCCAGGGCATCGCAAACTGCATCATAATCGACCAGCGATCCCCGAGCACAGTTGACTAGTATCCCTCCTTCTGGCATCAGTGCCAGCATTTTCGCATCCACCATATGGTGATTATCAGCTGTAGCCCGCGCATGTATAGATACAATGTTGCTCACTTCAAATAGCTGAGCAAGTGAATCAACAAATACTAGTTCTTTAGGGGCATTGCTGGTATCTGCCCAGGGATCATAAACCACGATTTTGGCGCCAGTAGCCAAAAGGGTTTTAGCTACCAGTTTTCCGACCGCTCCATAACCGACCAGTCCCACCGTAGAACAGGCTAATTCTGGCCCAACATTGTCAAACTTGTAATAATCAGATCGCCATTTACCATCGATTATTTCCAGGTGCCGCTGGGGAATCTGCCGCAAAGCCGCATAAATCATCCCCACGGTATGTTCGCTGGTCGCGATAGCATTTCTCCCCGGAGTGTTGGACACCATGACCCCATTGCGGGTAGCAGCTTCGATGTTGACATTTACCGGTCCGCCGCGACAAATCGTGATTAGTTTTAGATCCGGGCTGGCAGAAATTACTTTTTCGGTAAAAGGAAAGGTATGTGAAAAAGCTACTTCGCAACCTTTTAAGGCCGCAATAAGCTCATCCTCATCTCCCAAAGCCTCTTTTACCTCTGCCACATCCCGATAGGGAGGCACTGGCCAAGAAGAAGAAATCTTGGCTATCTGGGCCTGCGGTATTTTCTGCGTGAGGGCTTCCTCTAAAACTTCATTGGTGACAAATCGGTCACCTGCTAAAAGAATTTTCATTATTTCCTCTCAAAATTTGGTCTACTAGTTCTTTTCATTACTTAGAGAACGCAGTACGCGAAGCTGTTTCCACACTGATTGGGAAGCATCCCGGGTTTCTTTAAACACTTCATGAATTTTCGCGTACTTTGCCTGTTCACTAGTATCTGTTTCGAAAGTTTCCATCTGAGTCCCTAGAGCTTTCCCTGCCTGCTCGACAGAGTCAAAGCGACCCGCGGAAACCAGCGCCAAGACTGCCGCCCCTCGTGCGCCCG
>CAMYAU010000066.1 GCA_947253735.1 uncultured Varibaculum sp.
TCGAGCTGGCAATGGCCAAAGATTCATTCAAGAAGATTCTGCCCGACTATGTGGCGGGTGATAAGACCATTGATCCGAAGCTGATGCGTCCTACCCGCCCCACCCAGGTAAAACTATCTGGTGGGGAAGAAGTCTCGATGGATCACGGTAACGTGGTGATCGCCTCCATTACCTCCTGCACTAACACTTCTAACCCCTCGGTAATGATGGCAGCTGGTTTACTCGCCAAGAACGCCGCCGAAAAGGGACTAAAGCCGAAGCCCTGGGTGAAAACCTCGCTGGCGCCAGGCTCCCAAGTGGTGCGAGACTACTATGAAAAGGCAGGTTTGATGCCCTATCTGTCACAGCTGGGCTTTGACATTGTCGGTTATGGCTGCACCACCTGTATCGGTAACTCCGGCCCGCTGCCCGAGGAAGTACACAATACGGTAGAGGGTGCAGATCTAACCGTGGTTTCCGTCCTATCTGGTAACCGCAATTTTGAGGGACGAATTAACCCGGATGTAAAGATGAACTACCTAGCATCCCCGCCGCTGGTAATCTCCTACGCACTAGCCGGAACCATGGATTTTGATTTCGAAACCGAGGCGCTGGGGACAGATAACCGCGGTAATCCCGTTTATCTGCGCGATATTTGGCCAGCTGCCGAAGAGGTAGAAAAAGTAATCGGAAAAGCTATCGACCGTGAGATGTATCTGCAGGATTACCAGAGCGTCTTTGAAGGCGATCACCGCTGGCAATCCCTTGAGGTTCCCGATTCACCCACTTTCGCGTGGGACGATGCCTCCACCTATGTGCGCCGGGCACCCTTCTTCGAAGGAATGCCGGAAACCCCAGATCCGGTACAAGATATTTCGGGAGCCCGGGTGCTGTTGAAACTGGGAGACTCGGTAACTACCGACCATATTTCGCCCGCGGGTGCGTTTGCTGCCAAGACTCCGGCTGGTCAGTACCTCAGTGCTAACGGGGTGGAGCGGCGCAACTTCAACTCCTATGGTTCGCGGCGCGGTAATCACGAAGTGATGATGCGCGGTACCTTCGCGAATATCCGTATCCGTAACCAGCTTCTAGACAATGTTGAGGGCGGTTTCACCAAAGATTTCACTAAAGCGGATGCCCCGGTAGTTTCGGTTTACGATGCCTCAGTGTCATACGCCCAATCCGGCGTACCCCTGGTAGTGCTAGGCGGTAAGGAATACGGAACCGGATCTTCGCGTGACTGGGCCGCTAAAGGAACTTTGTTGCTGGGAGTAAAAGCGGTTATTGCGCAGTCTTTCGAACGGATTCACCGCTCCAATCTGATTGGTATGGGAATCTTGCCGCTGCAGTTCCCCGAGGGCGAAAGCGCCGATTCCCTGGGTCTCGACGGGACTGAAACCTTCGATATCAGCGGGATTACCCAGCTGAATGAGGGGATAACTCCGCAGGTTATGAAGGTGACCGCGACTAAGGCAGATGGTTCCGTCGTAGAGTTTGACGCTACCGTGCGGATCGACACTCCCGGTGAAGCTCAGTACTACCGCCACGGTGGCATCCTGCAGTATGTACTGCGCAACCTAGTTGCCTAGCCAGTCGCTAGAAACTTGGTAACCAGCCCATAGTATCCGGGGCGGCAAAAGCGCTCGGGGGACCCCGGTGAGCCTTGCTTCGCTCGGCTAGAGGCAATATCTCACTGAGAAAAACAGGTATGTTTCCGATGTTTTGGTTAGAGATTACAACCGGTCTCTCGCATCTTTTGCTGCCCCGGATTTTCGTTTGACGCCGTATTTCTGAGAGTTACTTCGTTAGCGGTGGCGGTGCTGTTTCCAGCGTTTGCGAATGCGCTTGCCCAGAGAATCTCCCAAGTCGCGTTGGCTAAGCGCGTGGGTTTGTTGGCGGTATAGCTTGACGATCAAGTCGCGTCCTCGCACATACCCCAAAACTTTTTGGGAGCGTCCCACCACCGGTAGGTTAGAAAGAGAAGATTCTGCCAGTTCTTTGAGTATCTGGCTGGGGAGATCGTTCGGGGAACAATAGGCTGAGGTCAGGGAGATATCCGTTAAGGGCGCATCTTCGCCGCGCTTTTCGATCTCCTCATGCAGCAACAGGGCGCTCACAGAGCCTTGGAATATACCTTGAGCATCTACTATTGCCAGCGAAACTTCTCCCGAGGTTTCCAGGGCTTTCTCGGCCTGACCCAAAGTAATATCTGCGCTTAATACTTGCGGTGGTTGATGCATTAAATCCGCTCCTGTGCTGGTCCCCAGTAAAGTAGCCGAGACGGGATCGGAAAGCCGGTCACCGCGGCGGTGTAGTTTCTGGGTATAAATAGTCGAACGGGTCATAAATAGGGAAATCCCGGTAGCAATCGCTACCGCCAACATCATCGGGAGAATCAAAGAATACTGCCGGGTCATCTCGATAATGATAAACACCGCGGTTAGGGGAGCACGGGAGGCCGCCGCGAAGGCCGCCCCCATCCCAATTACTCCATAAATCGCGGTTGCAGAAGCTGACCAGGGCTGAACTAGCTCTCCCACGGCCATACCCGCGCAGGCGCCCACAAATAGCGTAGGTCCGAAGACTCCGCCGGCTCCCCCCATAGAAATCGTGAAAGCGGCACTCACGGCGCGCCCTAAAAGTAATGCAAGAATCATCCAGACTGGGAAATCCCCTGAAAGTACCCGCAGCTGCACGCTCTCCCCGGTGCCGTAAAGCAGTGGGAAACAGTATAGAAATACTCCCAGTAGCAGGGAACCAGCGACCGGGCGAAACCAAGCCTTCCAGTGGTAAACCAGGTCAATCCCATCCCAAATTAAGTAGAGAAGTTTAGAAAAGCCGATTCCTGCCAGGGTAGCTGCCAAAGCTGCCGCTGCTACCAGCAGGTAATCGCTTTGGGAAAACAGATCTAGAGATTGACTGAGGGGCACGCTAGCACGATTAGGTAGAAACTGTTGCGAGATAAGGGAAGCTGACACCGAGGCAAAGACGATGAAAACAAAGTCTTCGGCGCTGAGGGTACCTAGCACCAATTCTACTGCGAAACAGGCCCCAGCCAGGGGAGCATTAAAAGTAGCAGCAATCCCGGCGGCAGCTCCGCAAGCACACAGGAACATCAGTCGTTGTTTACTTAATCCCAGGCGAGTTCCCACCCAAGAAGAAATCGCGGCCCCAATCATTACGATCGGACCTTCCCGCCCAGCGTTTCCTCCTCCTCCCAGGGTTAAAGAAGACGCGAAAAGTTTAACCAGGGCATTGCGTCCGGGAATCCTCCCACCTTTGCGGCGCACGGCAAACATTACTTCTGGGACGGCATGTCCGCGGCTGCCGGGAGTGAAATGCTCAATCACTGGCGCATACAGCAAAGCTGAAATCACGGGAACTGCGATGAGGAAAACCGGAGGCAGCCCCAGGAACCCGTGGGGAGCACCTGCGTGAGCAGGATAGTCGGTGTACCCGGTGACCAGATAACTCCAGCCCTCAATTAGATAGTAAAAGCCTACCGAAACCAGGCCAACCAGCGCCCCAATAGCGATAGAAAGAGCGGTTAACCCGGCGCGCGAGCCCGCTAAGGAACCGGCAAACCCTGACCGCTTATTACCCATGAGTTTAGTTTGACGCGCTGGGCATCGCTAACGCAAGTAACTGCCGATATGTCCATCGTTGCCCTTAAGAAAGCAAAATGTGGCTAAACTAGCCGGGTGGCAAGAATTCTGGATCGGATAAATAACCCGGCAGATTTGAAGAATCTCTCCAGCCTGGAATTGAATGAGCTGGCCGGTGAGATTCGGGCATTCCTAGTAGAGAATGTGGCGAAAACCGGGGGACACATGGGGCCAAATCTGGGGGTAGTGGAACTAACTATCGCTCTTCACCGCATATTTTCTTCCCCTAGTGACACTATTATTTTCGATACTGGACACCAAGCTTATGTCCACAAGATTTTAACGGGCCGTAAAAATTTTGCCCATCTGCGCACAGCGAAAGGGCTCTCCGGTTATCCCTCACGGGCGGAATCAGTACATGATGTGGTGGAAAACTCCCATGCTTCAACTGCGCTATCTTGGGCGCAGGGAATCGCAGAAGCTAAAGCTCTAAAGGGAGACCGATCCTATACGGTGGCAGTGATCGGTGACGGGGCCATGACTGGGGGAATGACCTGGGAAGCTTTGAACAATATTTCCGAGCGTCCCGATCTGCGCCTGATTATTGTGGTCAACGATAACGGTCGTTCCTATGAACCTACTATCGGGGGACTGGCTCATCACCTGGATGCTCTGCGTACCTCTCCTGCCTATGAGCGGGCTTTACGCTGGGGTAAGCAGCATTTGAAATCTCGCGGCAAACCGGGGGAACTTACCTATGAGGCGCTGCATGGGATCAAACGGGGGATGGCCGATATAGTTGCTCCTGAGCAAGTAATGTTTTCTGACCTGGGAATCAAATATACCGGCCCGGTTAATGGGCATGACATTGTGGCGACCGAGTTCCAGCTTGCCCGGGCCAAAGAGTTCTCGGGACCGATCATTGTACATGCCATCACGGAGAAAGGGCGCGGATATACTCCG
The DNA here is from genome assembly GCA_947253735.1 of uncultured Varibaculum sp. GTDB lineage: Bacteria > Actinomycetota > Actinomycetes > Actinomycetales > Actinomycetaceae > Varibaculum. The sequence continues at coordinate 4,548 of CAMYAU010000066.1, forward strand.
GCAGAACAAAATGATGCTGATCATTTTCATACTGTAGGGCCGATCCATCCAGAAACTGGGCTACCGGTAAAGAAAGAACGTTTTGGCTGGACAGCGGTATTTGCGGAAGAAATCGTGCAATTGGCTAAGCGCAACCCCAAGATTGTAGGGATATCGGCGGCAATGATGGAGCCGGTCGGGTTAAAACCCCTGCGAGCACAATTCCCGCACCGGGTATTTGATGTCGGTATCGCCGAACAGCACGCGATGACTATGGCGGCTGGATTATCTTTTGCTGGATGTCACCCGGTACTCGCCCTCTATGCAACCTTCTTAAACCGCGCTTTCGACCAGTTATTAATGGATGCTGCCTTGCATAAACAGGGAATAACTGTGGTTTTAGATCGCGCGGGTATTACTGGAGCTGATGGAGCTAGCCATAACGGAATGTGGGATTTGGCCATCGCCGCGATGATCCCGGGAATCAGAGTGGCCGCGCCTCGTGATGGACGTACCTTACGTAAACTTCTAGGGCAGGCAGTTTCGATCGAGGACGGCCCGACCATTGTTCGCTACCCCAAAGGCAGTGTGCCTCAAGATATTAAAGCGGAAGCAAGCGCAGATGGCCTCGATGTTTTATTTCAACACTTAGGTAAGGGGAAAAATATTCTGGTAGTGGCAGTAGGGGCCATGGCAGGACAGGCAATTACGTTGTCAAAGCAGCTTGCTGAACTCGGTCACGCGGTTACCTGTATCGATCCTGGTTGGGTGATTCCCATTTCTCCTGCCCTTATAACACAGGTTTCCTCCGCAGATTTGGCTATCACTATCGAGGATGGGGAAGTAACTAACGGGGTAGGAGCACTGTTGCGCACTACCTGTGCCAGCAAAAACTGTTTCACACCAATCAAGTCTTTTGGGATTCCCCGCGCGTTCCTGCCCACGGATTCTCGCGATAATTTACTAGTGAGCTCTCAGATGACGCCTGCGGAAATGCTAAAGGAGATAATGGCGCTACTTGACGAGCCTGCGCACTAATGAGCGTGATTTTCTGCCAGTATATGGCGGATCTGCAATACTGTTTGCACTTTTGTTGCAAAAGAATTAGTTTTACTGATTCCAGGTAGGGGGAGCATCTAGGCTGATGGTAACGGGGAGAGTATCTAGGGGGAACATGGGCCGCGAGGACTACCGAGTAGATCTGCTGGTGGAAGCAGCGCGCATGTACTACGAAAATTCTTTGACCCATGCCCAGATCGGAAAAAAACTAGGGTTCAGCCGCTGGACCGCCTCCCGCTTGATTCAGGAAGCCCGTGACCGGGGAATTGTACAAATTACTATCGCAGCTCCACGGGCCGAACACTACGAGCTGGAAGAAGCGCTAAAAGAACGTTTTGATCTCGACCGAGTGATAGTTGTTCCCCAAGAAACAGGGGAAAACGCAACCTTTCGGGCAGTGGCAAGAGCCGCGGCTCGGCATCTGCATTCCTTACGCCCGCAACCGCGTACCCTGGCGGTTTCGTGGGGGAAAACAATTGCACGGGTGGCACGAGAACTTCCTGACCATTGGGCCAATGGCACTACCGTGATCCAAACCAACGGTGGTCCCAGCTACACCCAAGATAATTTCGTATCCGAATCTATCCGTACCATTGCAGAAAAATCTGGTGGGGTTGGACGAGTTCTCCCAGCTCCAGCTCTGGTTGGCGATAGCCGCATTGCCACCGCGCTACGGCGGGACCTTTCTATCAAGGCTACTCTCGAGGCAGCGGCAAAAGCTGACGTAATTTGTTTTTCACCAGGAAAATTGGAAGCAGAATCGGTGTTGGTACGCTCAGGTTATGTTTCGGAGGAGGGACTGCAAAAACTCATTGCCCGCGGGGTAGTAGGGGATTTGCTTTGTCGATTTATAGATGCTGGCGGAAATCCAGCCGATGCGGAACTAGACAAGTGTACGATCGGCATTAGTCTGCAGTCCCTTAAGAACGCGCGGATGAAAGTGGGAATATCTTCTGGTATTGGCAAGACAAATACTACTTTGGCTTCGCTACGGGGAGGGTATATTGACACCCTGATAGTAGATTCTGGCCTGGCACAGTCGCTATTAAAAGAAACTGAACAAAAAATAGAAAAATAACTAAATCACGCCTTCAATGAAGAAAGCAGAGGAAATAATGAGCAGCGAATTGATGATTGGGATCGATGTCGGAACCTCCGGGGTGCGCGCGGGGGTAGTTGACACCCAAGGAAAAATTTTAAAAACCGTGTCTACCGAGTGGGAAACTGACTATCCTGCTCCCGGGCGTGCCCAGCAAGACCCCCAAGACTGGTGGAAGGGGGTATGTGAAGTAACCAGTGCAGTCATGTCAGACTTTGATCCCGACGCTATTTGTGGGCTGAGCATCGATGCTACCTCCGCAACGGTAGTACCCTGTACTAACGATGGAAAGGCGCTGCGCCCGGCAATTATGTGGATGGATGTGCGGGCGATTAAGGAGGCGCAGGTGCTTTCCAATACTGGTGATCCTGCCCTTAAGTATGCCGGACATGACGTCGTTAGCGCCGAGTGGGGGACTCCCAAACTAATGTGGCTCAAGAATAATGAGCCAGAAATCTGGGACAGAACTGAGGTTATTGCCGATTGTCTGGACTATCTGATTTTCCAGATGAGCGGGCAATGGACAGCTTCAATATGTAACTGTTCCTGTAAATATTTCTATGACTCCAACTGGGGAGGCTGGCCCACCACTCTATACGAAGCAGCCGGCATCCCCGAAGCCCTCAACAAATTCCCTGAGCGCGTCCTTAAGCTGGGGGAAGTGGCCGGATCCTTGACTGCGGAAGCGGCTGCACTTTTGGGGCTCAAAGCGGGAATCCCGGTTATCGAGGGCGGTATCGATGCCCATGTGGGAGCTATCGGGTTAGGGGTAGTGGAGCCCGGTTCTCTGGCCCTGATCACCGGATCCTCGCACGTAATGTTGGGGCAAACCGATAAAGCGGTTTACTCGATGGGAATCTGGGGCGCATATTATGATGCCATTATTCCCGGTCAATACACTCTGGAAGCCGGGCAGGTTTCCACTGGATCTATGCTCAGTTGGTTTGTGCGTAACTACTGTGTAAAGGCGCTTGAAAACGAACGCCTAACTGGGCAAGATCCCTATGTGTACCTCGATAGGCTTGCCAGCGAGGTGCCGATCGGAGCTAACGGTATCGTCGCCCTCGACCATTTCCAAGGTAACCGTACCCCCTTCGTTGATGCCCGCTCCCGCGGCCTGTTCGCGGGGCTCTCGCTTTCCCATACCGAAGCGGATATGTACCGGGCAGTACTAGAAAGCGTCTGCTACGGAACCGGTGCCATCTTTGATACCTTCCGGCAAAAAGGTTTCGCCCCGAAACGAGTAATGGCCTCCGGCGCCCCTACCAAGTCAAAACTGTGGATGCAGATGCACGCGGATGTAACCGGAGTACCGATTATTATTCCTGAAAATGTGCAAGGCCCCCTGTTTGGGTCCGCGATGCTGGCGGCCTGTGGAGCTGGGATCTTCTCCTCGGTTGAGGAGGCAGCCGCGCAAATGGTGCGGGTGGATAAGACCTATGAACCCGACCAGGCTGCTCATCAGGAATACCGCTTCTACCTGGAGCGTTACTTAGAGTTATATAAGGCGGTGTCTCCGATTGTGGCCAAGATCGGAGAGTATCAGCAACAGTAGACAGTTACCAAGAAATTTAGAAATTTTTTATTTACAAACATCTTGAGGAGAAAATAAAATGGCAAAAATTGTAATGCTGGGATCGGGAATCATGGCAACTGCTCTTTCCTTCCCTGCCAGTGAAAATGGTCACGAAGTGCGTTTAGTGGGCACCCATTTGGATCGGGATATTATCGACTCGATTAAAAGCAAAGGGATTCATCCTGACCTGGGGCTAAAGGTTAACGAGGGGGTTAAGGCGTATCAGTTAGAGGACGCGGAAGAAGCCTTCGCGGATGCGGACGTAGTCATGTGCGGGGTTAACAGCTTCGGGATCGAATGGGCTGGGGAGCAGCTAGCCGGACTGCTAAAACCAGGCCAACACGTTCTGTGTATAACTAAAGGGATGCGTGCCGACGAGGACGGCACCATGCATGTATTGCCGGAGGTACTCAAGAAAGCGGTAGGCCCGGAGTTAGCCTCACAAGTTTCCTGGTCAGCCATCGTAGGCCCTTCTATCGCCGGAGAACTCGCGGTTCATCACGACACCTGCGTGGTCTTTTGCGGAGAGGATCAAGAGGTACTCACCAAGCTGGCCGAAATGTTCCGCACAGATTATTACCACGTGTGGACTTCTACTGATTTTATCGGTCATGAAACTGGGGCAGCGACCAAGAATATTTATGCGTTTGCCGCCGGATTTGGAGATGGTTTGCTGGATAAAGAAGGTAAAACCGATAACAAATATGTGCGCTACAACTATGGCGCCGCGGTATTTGCGCAAGGCCAAAAGGAGTTACGCCAATTCGTGCAGCTGCTCGGGGGAGAGGCAGTAACCGCTGACGGCCTGGGCGGAGTTGGCGATATGTTCGTAACCTCTATGGGAGGACG
>CAMYAU010000067.1 GCA_947253735.1 uncultured Varibaculum sp.
CCGGTTATTCGATCCTTTCTTTTTCCTCGACAATTTTCTTTGCTCCCTAGCAAGTTTCTTGTCCAGTTTCCGTGTATCAGCTACACCCGCAATCTTTTCTCCATCCGACGTAGTAATCAGACTCGAAATCCCTAAGTCGATACCAATAGCTTTGCCATCCTTGGACTTGGGAGGCTCTGGTATATCAATGCAGGTAAACACGATGAAGTATTTCCCGCTTGGGGCCTGTTTAATGGTGGCAGAAGTGATCCTGCCCTGGATAGGCCTACTTATCCGGGCTTTAACTAAACCAACCTTGGGTATCCAAACGTGGGAGTCATCGACAATTTTTGCGTTAGTTGTGCGATAGGTTTCGCGAGACTTCTTTTTCTTAAACTTTGGAAAACCTACACCTTGTTTTCTTCTTTTGGAAAAGTTGTCGAAAGCCCGATCCAGGTTACGAAGGGACTGTTGCAAGGCCGTAGAATCAGCCTCAGCAAGCCAAGCAGTATCCTCTCGCTTTTTGAGCTGAGTCAGCATCTTGCAACATTTACTGTAATTAAGACACTTCTTCGTTTCTTTAAAAACTCTTATTTTTTCTTCTAGGAAATGGTTATACGCCCATCTTGAGCAACCGAAATTGCGCGCAAAAAGCTCCTCTTGCCACCTCTTAGGGTACAAACGAAACTCAAACCCTTTTTCCACACTTCCTATGTAGGGCGCGCGGGGTTTCGCCAGCAACGGATGATGCTAACTTTTAGTAAGCCTTATATTCCCCACGAGCAAATCCGGGCCTTGACGGCTCTAGGGATACACGTTGACGTGAACATGGTCGAAGTGCCCGGTGGTGGCGTTTTGATTGCTTGGTCCCCCATAACCGCCGTATTGCTTCCACTGGCCAGTGCTTCTAGTCCACATTTTGCCCTGCCAGATGAGGTAGTAAACCTCTAGACGATCAGCATTATCTATCGCCCACTGCGCGAACTTATTACCATCCTCCAAGGCTTTCCCAGTAGCAGGAGTGCCAGAAGCAAACATATAGTCACAAGCATTCCCTCTCGGATGCCACTTAGCGTAAGTATCAGCAGGCCGCCAACACCCAATACCCTTAGGCGGATTACCAAACCCGGCTTTAGCTGCCTCATCATAGAATCTCTTCATCCGAGGGGTGATCTTTCCATTCTTAGTGGTCGGATCCGGGACGGTGGCTTCCTGCGTGCCCGGAATCTGACCTAAAGAGGGGGCACTATCACTAGATACCGGGACCCTGCCCCCGCACGCAACCCACGCGTCGTGAGCTTTCTTTACTTCCTCACTACTTAAGCCCCCGTCGTTTGAACCGTTCGCGCTACCGCCGTCATTGCTCATACCTTCTTGAGGGGTTGCCTCTTTACCGGTGAAAATAAACTGGGTAGGCTCAATAGCTACTCCATCTTGCTGGATCTCAAAATGCATATGAGCGCCCGTGACTCTACCAGTATGACCGGTTAGACCAATCTTAGTGCCCGCCTGAACCTTCTGACCTGCTTTAACATTCATGCCGGACAGGTGACAGTACATAGTAGCCCATTGATGGCCTTTGAACGCACCGTGCTTGATCTTCACCGCGTTACCGCAAGTGCTATAAGGTTTAGCGAACTCAACCACGCCGGGTGCAGCCGCATACTGAGGTACGCCTTCTGCAAGCCCCAAGTCAACACCATTATGTTTCTTACGCTCCCCAGTTACCGGGTGTATCCGATAGCCGAACGGGGAAGTAATCTTAGGATTCGGCCCGGTATAAGGTTTAGAGAACTTCCCATCCCAGCCATATTCATTATCAACCGGTCTAGCCTCAAAGCCCCCGTCAGGCGACTTATGACCTATTGCAGGGACAGCCTCAAAATACCCTTTAAAGGCCGCATTTTGAGCCCCGCCACTACTTTTATCCTTAGCATCGCCTGACCCTGGGCAGGGGAAAAACTCTTTATAAAGACCAAAAGTAGACTTTGCTCCCCCACCATTGCCATCTTTGCCAACCCCTGTGTGCGGGGTGTAAAGATACAAAACGCGGGCGGCATTATTCTTCGGGGTATAAGGCTCACCGCTTAAGTCTTTTGTGGGTTTGCCAATAGGAAGCGCATTCTTAAAACTCCCCTTCTTGTAGTTTTGTACCTGGCGAGTCCCCCACCACACCTGGTTAAAGAAACCGAAATATTCAGCAGCACAAGCCTTACCATCCGGGCAACCATACCCCATAGCGTTACGCAGGTTACCTTGAGTTGCCTTGCTAACAAGAGACTGCTCAGCTTGCAGCCGCACCAAAATCCATTGCGCCTTCACATCACAGGCTTTAGCGGTCTTATAAATAATTTCGCTAGGAAGCTCCTCCCCGCTAGACTCATATCCCTTACAGAACTGATCGGCTGGGCGAGAAGTAGTAGTTTGCTTATTCTTAGCCAGCCAAGACCCTTTCTTCTCTAAAAAGGCCTGGATCTGCTGCTGACTCATGCCCGGCCCGCCATAAACCGCGCTATCATCAAGGGGCTGATCTTTACTAAATTCCCCGCCAGCACAGCCAGGACCGCCTACGGCACCGCATTTAGTAAGCGCAGTAGCTCCCTGACCTGCAAGCTGGCGAGCGGGTGCTTCTTGGCCGTCATAGTCACCGGCAGATAGGTCACCGGCAGCTTTATAAACGTTCTCCCCGATAGATTTTCCATCATCCCATTCGGATTTGATCTTGCCTAAAACCCCATCTGCTTTATCTTTAGCGGTCGTATGTAAAATCGCCCATTCGATAGCGCCAACTCGCTGGTCCACCCCAAAATCAGGGGTGTTAACCTTACTAGCCACCTCAGAAACGAAAGAATACTCATCCCCCGATAAGGCACGCTGCTTACCGTCTGGGCCAGTAACCTTAATCGCATCCCCATCGGTAGGCGTGGTTTGCCCGCCAACACCAGATTGCTCTTGCTCAGTAGGGGCCACTACCTCATCTTCTTCACACTTTTCAGATACTTGCTGGCCGTTATACCACTTCGAGGCCTTATCAAACAGCTGCCCGGCTTTAGATTCGTCTATCCCATCTAGCGGCAACATTTGCAGGATTTTAGAGCCGATCTTTTTAGCCTTATCGTATTCGCTTTGGTCTTGAATTTTGCGGTCCTTATCAGACTTTTTCCACCCGGAAGAAAAACGGAACGGGTCAGTGCCACTTCCCGCTACCCTATCTATTACACACGACAAGAACCGGTTAGAAGTAGACAAAGACTTGGCTTTATCCTCATCCAACACGCCCTCTTTAATATGCATCGGCCCCACACCAGTACCCAAAAGCCTGTCAGTGCCCACAGAGGCAGAAAGTGCTTCCTGATTTTCAGGGGCAGGACTAGGGCTGGGATCCTCGTTCAAAGAATGATCATCACTTGGGGAAGGAGACGGGCTAAACGGGATAAGCGAGGAAGCAAAATGAGCAACCGCCGGTTTAACCTCAATAAACCCTTTAAAGGAGGCTTTAGTTACCCCACTAGGTACGGTGCCCGCGATAGCTTCTTTCGGGTAGGCCTTGGAAGAAGTTTGCGAAAAATATCCGTTAGATATGGCCCAATTGTCGAAGCCGTTAAGCTTATAGGTCGGCAGGTCACTCCCGCTAGATTTATTAACCTCAGAAGCAGAAGGAATATAGTCGGTGCTCGCCGTGTTATTAAACATCCGGTAATACTTAAATTGGGAAACATAAGAGGCGGGCTGAAGCCCAATATTTACTTTCCCACCCGGTTTAGGCGAATGAATAGTGTAAACCGCACCCCCATCTCCTTTACCGAGATAAATCATCACATGCTGGGAAGAAGCCATCAGGTCCCCAGGTTTAGCTTCAGATAACGGTATCTCTTTGCCTTTAGCTTTTTGTGCCTGGGACTGGTGCGGAAGCACAAGACCTAAAGCGGTACGGTAAACCCCCATCGTGAACCCGGAACAGTCCCAACCTTTAGGGGTGTCCCCGCCCCAAAGATAGGGAACCCCGATCCAATGTTTAGCCACCTCGATAACGCTGCCCGCATCCCCTTCCGGCAAGTTACCATCCGAGGTGCCCCCGTTGGTGTCTTGCATGGGTTTATCCATGATCGCGCTAGATGCAGCTATCGGCATGGCAGAAAAATCTTGAGTGTCCGAACCTAGAATATCTAGTTCCTCAGGCTTAGCAGCCATATCCTGCTTAGCAATAGTTTTGGCTGTATCAAGGGCCATTTTTTGCGGCAGGGAGAGCCCCGAAGTAAAAGTAGCAATCGCGAAACCGGGAATAACAATCACCAGCACCAAGGCGGCAGCAAGCAGCGCACCGATAACCATCTTGACCCTAATACTGGCAGAGATCAGTTTCTTAGCAATCGGATTATTACCAACTGCTTTAACGATCTTGCCTGAGCCAGGAGCTGCAATATTAGCGGCCATTGAGGCGGCTTTCACGCTACGGGTAGCCCGCTTGTCTGCCCGCTGTTTTCTTCTTTGCCTGGCCTGTTGGCGTTTCTCTTTACGCTCTTCCTCATTGGTTTTAGGCAGATTAGAGCTAGGGTATTTTTTACGTCCTGACGCATTTTGGGCAATTTTGCCAAGTTTTGAATTGCCGCTGCCCGTTTTACCCTTAGAGCCAGGCTTTAGGGCGGAAGATAGCCCGTTGCCACCAGTTTTACTCACTTTAGAGCTATTAGCGCCCGGTTTTATAGATGACGCTAGCTTGCTGCCAGAAGTTTTAGGCTTCGGCATAGCGCCAGGAGCCCTACCCGCCCCCGTCTTCGGCTTAGGTAAAGGAGGAAGTTTCGACTGGTTAGCCATTGCCTACCCCCTATGGCCGTTTCGATGTAACGGTTGCTGGATGCTGAGTTGGTTTACTGCTGTGATAACCAGCGGTCGGAGCAGCAGGAGTTGGTTTAGAGCTGGTCCCTCCCCCAGTAATACTTGGCAAACTCGGAGCCGAACCGCCCGAATGCCTGGGCGCGTGCCCCCCACCAGAGCCAGGCAATACGGGAGCACTAGCAGCGGCAGCCCCCGTTGTCGGCCTAGACGGATTGAACGCCTTCAAGGGCGTAGGCATAGTCTGCTTAGCTTGCCGCGCCGAAGCCACATCACTTAAATGCTTAACCTGAGCGCCAGTACCACCTCGAGCAGCCATCATTGAACCAGTCCAAGCCTTAATACCTGCCCCAGCCCTAAATACCCCGCGCTGGCCTTTAGTAGCAGCCCATTCTTGAGCGAACGCACTATTAGCCCAAGAAACCTTCTTACCCAGCTTCGTATTATTAGCAAACCAGTTATAACCGGCAGTAGCAGTGTTGCGAACCCCCGTCTTGGCGCGGGAAATACCCCGCCCAATAGCGGACTTCTTGTCCCACGCGGCTTGAGAGTTCTTTGCTGGTAGCGGCTCAGGCTCAGCATTCTTAGAGCCTTTTTGCCTATCCTGCATCGCTTTAGCCAGCTTATTGTTGCGCCGGTTTCTGCCAATACTTGCCCCAGCGCGAGATGCCAAGCCTCGCCCAGCAGAAGCCGCCTTAGCCGCTGCCGCGCCCGCCATAGCGCCCTTGAGCATACTTGAACCATTTGATCCCCAAGAAAGCGCGCCCTTAACAGATAGCGGGCTCGGCATACCAATCTTCTTAAGCAGCATATTTAGCCCGATAATGGTAGCCCCTGGGGCAATACCTGCCCAAAGCACGCTAAAGGATGAATTAGCAGGCAAAATACCTACCCCCACGTCCACCATGACCTTAGAAATAATGGTTACCACCGATACGGCAAGCATCATCACGGCGGCCACCCCGGAAAAACCAATCAGGGTGATAAAGACTTTCTTAAACTTTTCACCGGTATTGACCCCTGGAATAATCGCCGGGATAAGCATTAGGCCAAGCGCTAGCGTCATGAGCATTAGCGCAGCCTTAGCAATAAGGATCGAAACACCCATCGCCGTGAAAATAGCGAAAACAATAGCCGAAGAAAGTAGATAAAGCACGCCGATACCGTAAAGACCTGCCCCCCAGGTCGGACTTTGTACCGACTGGATAAAAGAAGCCGCACCTTCACCAGCAGAGCCCTTATCTACTAGCTTAGCTAATGCCCCACCATCAGACGGTGCCCAATCAAAAGGCCCCCCATTGGGGTTATCGGTGGTGAGAGAACTTGAAGTTTCGTCACCCCCAGTGGAGGGGTCTAGTTGCAATAGCTGGCAAAACGAAGGCTGAGCAACGCCTGTAGCAAACACTTTACTTTTTGTGTCATCTTCGTATGCCAAATTTAGAACATTTTTGAAATTATTCTTTGTTTCCTCGACATTCAGGTCTGAGTGCTTTGATTTCAGCGCATTAGCGTACCTATCTGCCATTGCGTCATGCTGATTAACAAATTTTTCCCCCACGTAATAACGCAAGTTATACATCGTCATGTCTTGGCCTTTTACAGCGCCATCGAGCTTATTGATGCCTAAGTTCTTCAGGAAGTAAACAGCCCATCTTGCTTGAAGGTTAGCTTCTTTTTCTAAATTATTCCCATCGTCCTTTTGAGTTCTTTTATTGGAGCACCAATCCTCAAAAGACTTAGCACCTCGTACTACGTCCCAATCTGCCTTACCCCTTGCATTCCTAAGAACACCAGACCAGGCATCGTTCATGGCTGTCTTAACCGTCTTAGCGGGGGTTTTCGCTTTCGGATCTAAGTTCTTATCCTTCTTGGATCCTTCCCAAAAGGCCTTACAAGCCTGATCGCCCTTTGAAGAATCCTTTAGTAGCAGCTTGGCTTTGGGGTCCATTTTCCAGGTAGAGCCAGTGTTACGACAAGCAGTCCAGAACATTATCGCTTGATCTCGGTTTTTAGAGCCGCCTGCAACTCCGGCGGCAAACGCGTACCAACCAGACCTACCGGTGGTGTCGGGATAGTTAGAAGAATTCTTAAGGGTATATGCCTGGCGAAGAGCGCTTTGCTGCATCAAGGATTCAGCGGTGTGGCACCAAGTGTTAGAAACATCTATCTGTTCTTTTGCTGGCCCCGGCACGCTTCTGAACTGAATATTTTTCCACACTGGAATAGCTGAGGACTCCCAGATTTTTGACAAAGAGTCGATGATAACCGATGAGCTGCCAGACGCTTCTAAATCTCTAGGAGTTTTGTACAGTTTATGTAGGGTCTGAACATAATCATCACAACCAGTCGCCTTCTCTTTAGTTCCGCTTTTATTTGCTGAGGACAAAGCACCATCAGCGACAGTTGCAACTGAGGTGCCCACTTTATCTACTACGCTTACAATCCCGCCGACAACTTTCTTGGAAGGGCTACCCCCGGCTGCTGCGCCAAAGACTAGAAAAGCAATAAAACCGGTAACGCAAACTTTGCCCAGCAGGTCTTTTAACGGGCCGTATCCACCGGTTTTTCGGGACTTATTAAATGCGTAAAAAACGTTAGCCCCAATAAGGATTGCGACAATAGAGGATGCTCCCGCAGCTCCGGTGAACATTGCTTTGCCGATATTAGCGAGCACTCCGTCAATCTTGCTGCCGATAGTCCCGTACACGTCTACCGAAGAAGAGAGGTTAACGGTGGTGGCAGTAAAGGACCAGAGCGCATCCCCAAATTGCATGATCGAGCGAGCCATAGTTGATAGGCCGGAAGACTCCGCGTCTCCCCTATCCCACGCGCCCGATGAATAGCGGCTGTGGTAGTTACCAGTCAGCCCGTTCCAGCGCAGCACTGGCAGATAGGTATTGGCCATCTCAATATCTTTTTTGCCGCCCTCAGGGTCGCCCCCCACCCTTCTGTCAATAGCGTCCTTTCCCTCTTCCTTGTTCTTATTGTCGGCACTGACGATGCTTTGCTGGTGGGTATCTAAAGGCGCAGCGCTAGCGGTAGGCAGGGCAAACACGAGAGAAAAAAGGATCGCTAAAGCTACAAGTAAAGCCCGCACTACCCTAAAATGTTTAACTTTTCGCATATTCCTCAACCCTCGTTGCCCCATTAACCAGCCAAAATACGTCGGCCTTATTTACTGATATTTCTTTGCCACAAAGCTGGACCGTCCCGTCCCCGCTTTTCACTGAATCCAACAAAGTCCTATAGGTGCGCTGCTTCAATCCTTTAGTGGAGCGCCGCTCGTAAAGGAACACCAGCCCCACCTCAAAAACGGCCACCAACCCTAGTGACCAGGAACCAAAAAGGGGGATTAAGGCTGAAGCAAACAGCAGCGAAGGCAGGAAAGCTATCACCGCGACATAGGCGTATCTAGCTGATACCTCGAATGTTGCGACAATAACTGTACGGTCTTTACCTGCTTCTTTACCGGTAAGGTCGGTGAGGGAAAAGACCTTCGGTATGCCGTCTGCTTCAGCCAAAACCTATCAACCTCTGCCTTTAGGACTGTTGCTTAAGGCCGTTGCTTTTCCACTGGCGACAAGGACCTGCACTCCGCAAGCAAGTGCCGTGGCTGCGGAAAACACCCCGAATACCACTGTTAAGAGGTATCTTCCTGCCACTAAGAGCACCACTACAGACGCGATAGTAGCTGCCAGACTGTAAACCGCTGACAGTATCGTGACCCTAAGGATCTCTCTTGGCTCACGCCCACTTTTTTCGATCCTTTGGGTAAATACATCCGCTACAAGCACGGACGTGACTAGCACTAACGCGCAAAACAGGTACATGTCTTCGTACCAGCACGCTATGGCACAAGACGAGACGGCTAGCACCATAGCGATTTTGCTTACCAGTAAGTTAAGCAACAGCCTACCTCCCTATTTGCTAAATAGAGTGCCCCCGATGTTGATAAAGGCGTTAAGGATAGCGTCAATCGCGCCCAGCATCAGTGGGATAAGCGCGCCAGGAGCCACCAAAATACCGCCCACGATAGCGGACATGATTACGGCTTTAGATCCGCCTTTTCCTCCTGCCCCAGCGCCTCCTCTGCGCCGCTGCCAAACATAGGTAGCAATTGAAATCGCTAAGATTGCCGCCCCGATCCAAGCCGCGATCTTAAAGAAGGACTCTAAGTCCCCTCCCTGGAATGTGTCGAGAAGTTCAGTAAACTTGCCTCTCAGGTCAATCTTGGTGTCATTGCCGGTAAATGGTACAAGCGTCATCATTTTTAATCCCCCTTAGGTGTTAC
>CAMYAU010000068.1 GCA_947253735.1 uncultured Varibaculum sp.
CCTCCCCCAATGATCACCAGCGCCGCAACCGTTGCAATCAACGGGATCAACCAGCGGCGTTTACGACGGGGCTTTAGATATTGTCCGGGAAGCGGTTGATATACCCTGCTTCCCGGCACGGGGACTCCCTGCGGATAATTGGGCATGGCAGAGAACCCGGGAACCTGCGATCCGGGAACCTGTGGATACCCCTGCGGATTTCCAGGGGGATACGGAAAAACCTGGGTAGGGGCTGCCGGTGAAGGAACGCCCGATGTTACCGGGGATTTCACGGGCGGCAATGGCCTAGTTACAGCCCGCAGATTCTCCTGCACCCGTGGATCCGGATGCCCTTTAATCCATTGCTCTAAATCGGGTGGCAAGGCCGGATTCAAAGCCAAATCTGCATGCAGATTAGGGAACTGCGTCAAAAAACGTAAATAGTCGACAGGAGTCCGGGGATTACGCGCACAATCCGGCGAAGGAACCAATGGGTCCGCTGCCTTTGAGGAATTGTTATTGTTAGACTTTCCAGCCTCGGGTTTAAAACTGCTATTCATGGGGAAATCCTTAGATTTGTGAGCTATTCAACGTTTATAGTCTAGTTGGTAGCGTCCCTCAAAGCATATTTTCCGGCAAACTGCGGATTCTTGGCTACCAGCCCAACAGTTCCCCTGTCACATAGTCCGCCATTAATCTTCCGCGTAAAGTAAGCACCGCCTGACCGCGCTGCGCCGCCTTCATTTGTAAATATCCTGCATCGGCCAACCGTGGTAGTCGTATGCTTTCTTTCGGACTTAAATTTTGTACTCCCGAAGCCGTACGTAGCCCCAACATAATCCTTTCTAATTCCTTACTTTCGGCAGCTACCACTTCCCCATCTTGTACGGGGAGCTGTCCCGAGGCTACGCTCCCAGCGTAGACGCGGGGATGTTTTTGGTTCCACCAGCGCACCTGATCGAAATGGGAATGAGCGCCCGGTCCAATTCCCCACCAATTCCAGTCCCGCCAATAGGCTAGGTTATGCCGCGATGCATTAGCCAAATAAGTAGCGTCCGGAATCTCAGGGCTAGGGAGAGTTTCGGTATTTAGCCGCCGCGCCCAGTTCGAAATCTCATACCATTCATAACCGGCTTGTTTTAACAGAGAGTCCGCCATTTCATATTTTTCGGCCTGACTATCAGGATCAATCGGAGGCAGTTTTCCCCGTTTAACGAGGGAGTGCATTTTGGTGCCCGGCTCAATCACCAAAGAATAGGCACTAATATGATCCACTTCCAAAGATAAGGCGGCCCGCAGAGATTCTTCCCAATCCGCCAGGGACTCCCCGGGAGTGCCATAAATTAGATCTAAAGAAACCGCAAGGCCCGCGCGGCGCAGCGCCCCCACGGCCTTGGGGAGATTTTCTGGTCGGTGGGTACGTTCCAAAGTCGCCAGAATCCTCGGTACCGCCGATTGCATCCCCAGGGAAACGCGGGTAAATCCGCTGGCCGCTAACTCTTGAGCCACCTGATCAGTTATCGTGTCTGGGTTAGCTTCGGTGGATATTTCCGCGCCCGGTTTTATCCCCCAGGTATGCGCTACCTCCTCCAGGATTGTCCCCAGCGCCTTCACACTCAACATTGTGGGGGTACCGCCCCCGAAATAAACCGAGGAGACCGGAGACGGAACTAACTTATTTTCCCCTAAAAACTTGGCTGCCAAAGCCAGTTCTTTACAGGCGGAATCATGATAGCTTTCCCTATCCGCACCTACCCCAAAACCCTTCACATAGGTGTTGAAATCGCAATACCCGCAGCGCACCCGGCAAAAGGGAACATGAACATAGACTGCGAAGCCTGCTGCCTGCTGACTCAAATGAGAGTATGCCTCACCCTCCCCCACTACCGGAGGATGCTGCGAGCGCCCGCCCTCATTAACAGCCGAAAACAGTTCCCGTAGCTTGACGGTTCCACTCACGAAAGCCGCTGCGCCACCAGGTCAAACACTTCCCGTCCCGCATCTATTGCGCGCCGCTCAAACTTGGTCATCACGCGACCTTCCCAACGCGGCGCGAAACCTCCGCGCCCCGGATCCGGGTCTTCCTCATGGGGATTAACCCCAGCATAGGGATTCTCGAAATAGGGGGAGCTTTCGATAACATCCCGCATCTGGAAAGCATAATCTGACCAGTCGGTGGCCATCCGCCACACCCCGCCGGGGCGCAATACTCGCGCCACGGTTTGTGCAAACTCTGCCTGCACTAAACGCCGTTTATGATGCTTAGTTTTCCGCCAAGGATCTGGGAAGAAAGTCCATACCTCATCGAGGGATCCTTCCGGGAAAAGAATCGGAACGGCTTGCGCGGCATCAGCCTCGATAATCCGCAGGTTACCAACCCCGGCTTTAACCGCCTTAGATACGGTTTGTGCCACTCCCGGACGGTAAACTTCAAACCCAATATAGTCACGGTCGGGATGAGAAACTGCCGCAGACACAATCTGATCCCCGTTACCAGTCCCGATTTCTAGGCGTACCACCGAGTTGCGGTCGAAAATCCGCTTAAAAGATAGCGGCTTGGCATCCTCAGCCACCGCCGTGTATCCCGCTCCGGTAGGTACCTCTAGCACATACTCGCTGGCGTGTGCATCCCAAGTATGTTGCAGGGAATCGCTAAGTTGCCGCGCCCGCGACACAAATGATTTAGATCTCGCCAGATAGCGGCCTTCGGGAGATGAAAGATCAAACTCGGCAGCGCTGTCCCCATCGTCGCTGTTTGTGTTTTCCTCCACCGACGTCAGGTCTACGGTCGCTTCTTCGCGATCAAATATTTCTTCACTCATGATTTATCCCTTTCCCGTGGGGGTATCTTGGGTTATCGCCTCGATAAAAGCCGAGTTCGGGATTTCCACCGCGCCCACTGCTTTCATCCGTTTCTTTCCGGCCTTTTGTTTTTCTAAAAGTTTGCGTTTACGGGAGATATCCCCGCCGTAACATTTCGCCAACATATCTTTGCGCAGAGCCCGGATAGTCTGTCGGGCAATAATCCGCGATCCTACCGCCGCCTGCACCGGAATCTCAAACTGCTGACGAGGAATCAGCTCTTTTAGCCGCCGCGTCATTTTATCCCCATAGGCATAAGCCGCGTCACGATGAACGATCGCGCTAAAGGCATCTACCACGTCACCATTCAAAAGCACATCTACCTTCACCAAATCCGCAGACTGGGTGCCGGCCTCGTGATAATCCAAAGAGGCAAATCCCCGGGTCCGGGATTTCAGCTGGTCAAAGAAGTCAAAAACGATTTCCGCTAGCGGCAGCCGGTAATGCATCTCTACCCGGTCAGAGGACAGGTATTCCATTTTCCCTAAGGTACCTCGCCTGCCTTGGCAGAGTTCCATCACCCGCCCCACATAATCATTCGGGGTTAAAACCGTGGCTTCTACTACCGGTTCTTGCACATCAAAAACTTTCCCATCCGGGTATTCCGAAGGGTTAGTGACCTCTAGTTCGCTGCCGTCCTCCCTGGTTACCTGATAGATCACCGAGGGCGCGGTGGCGATAATCGACAGTCCGGCTTCCCGCTCCAGGCGTTCTTTAACAATCTCTAGGTGAAGCAGCCCCAAGAATCCGCAGCGGAAACCAAAACCTAAGGCCACGGAGGTCTCCGGTTCAAAAGTAATCGCGGCATCGTTTAGCTGCAAGCGGTCAAGAGCCTCGCGTAAATCCGGAAAATCATCCCCATCTACCGGATAAATGCCGGAATAAACCATTGGTTTGGGTTCTTTATATCCGGGAAGAATCTCGCTAGCCGGGTCTTTAGCGCTGGTTACCGTGTCACCGACTTTAGACAGGCGCACGTCCTTGGCGCCAGTAATCAAGTAGCCGACCTCTCCCGGTCCTAGCCCTTCAGCCGGGGTGGGTTCTGGGGAAATCACCCCGATCTCTAAAAGTTCATGTTCAGAACCAGTGGACATCATTTTGACCCGTTGGCCTTTTTTAAGGCTGCCATCCATCATCCGCACATAGGTAACTACCCCGCGATAGGTGTCATAGATGGAATCAAAAATCAGGGCACGAGCCTGAGTACTGTCAGATTTCGGGGCCGGAACCTCTGCCACAATCCGATCCAGGAGCTCCGGCACTCCTTCCCCAGTCTTTGCTGAAACCCGTAGGCAGTCCTCTGGGGAACCCCCGAGCAGACCGGCGATTTCCTCCGCACAGCGATCTGGTTGCGCCGCTGGTAGATCAATCTTGTTAAGCACCGGGATAATCACCAGGTCATGTTCCATCGCCATATACAAGTTGGCCAGAGTCTGCGCCTCAATTCCCTGGGAAGAATCAATCAGGAGGATCGCACCCTCACAAGCTGCGAGAGAACGAGAGACCTCGTAGGAAAAATCCACGTGACCGGGAGTGTCAATCATATTAAGTACGTAGTGGGTATCCCCAACCTTCCAAGGCATGCGCACTGCCTGGGACTTGATCGTGATTCCCCGTTCGCGCTCAATATCCATCCGATCCAGATATTGCTCACGCATTTCTCGTTCCGAGACCACCCCGGTGTCCCCTAGCATTCGGTCAGCCAAGGTGGATTTGCCGTGATCAATATGGGCAATGATACAAAAGTTACGAATCCGCTGGGGATCCGTGTTACCGGGAGCAATCCCTAATTCCCGTTCGCTATTAGCCAATCCTATTTTCTTCCTATCAAATTCCCGGTTTCTTGTCGGCGTTATTTTATTGCCTAAAGACCCTAACCCCTAACTGCGAGGACGCGGCTTCCGCCGAGTGCGAGTACGCGCAGTTGACTTCGCCGCGGTTTCCTCCGGTTTGCTGCCAGCATCTGCTTTCGCTGTTGACTTTGCCGTCGATTTAGCTTTCGCAGTTGCTTTCGTGGCGGTCGATTTCTTTGTCCCAGCCGGCTTTTTGGCGCTAGCCTTCGGCGCGGTCTCCCCGCTACCTACGTTTTTTTCTGAGGTGGAGCGAGGCGCAGAGCCCTTGAGCACCGGCTTTTTTCTCTCGCTACGATGCACCGGTCCGTACACTGCAGAGCGATTTCGAGTTCCACCACTGCGAGGGGCCGGCTTTTCCTCCGCGACTTCCTCCACGATTTCTATCGCTTCTGGTTCCGGTTCTGGATTCGACTGCGGGTTTTCTGCGTCCTCATTTGCTGACAGAATCGGCAATCCCCATTCTTTAGCTACCAATTCCAAAGAGTGGATCCGCACTTCGGGGTCGTAAGCATGAGTAACGGTAATGATTTCATCCACCATGTACTTGCGGGAAACCCAATCCATTTTTTCTGCTACTTGCTCCGGGGTACCGACTGCGGAAATAGAGGGCAAGGCTCGCACCCGGTCTGCCAGTTTTTCGCCCAGAGTGGCATCTAGATCATCCGTAGGAGGAGTAAGCGTACCTGGACGTCCAGAAAGCACGTTGCCCTGCACCTGCTGGGTAGTGGTGAACTGGTACTTTGCTTCCGCCTCGTCCTCGTTACACATCACGTTCATCCCCATCATCACCACGGGGTGATCCACCATGGCAGTCGGGGCATCTGCTTTGAACTCACGCCGATAAATTTCGATAGCCTCATCGATATTGTAGGGAGCGAAGTGACCAGCGAAAACATAGGGCATCCCCAGATTGGCCGCTACTTTCGCTCCGGCTGAGGAGGAAGACAACATCCACATGGGAATGCAAGTACCCTCCCCGGGAATGGCGCGTACCCGCGTGTAGGGGCGATCCACTCCGATAACTTCAATCCCCAGGATTGAGGCTTCCGCCCCGGAAACCACCCCGGCGTGAACCACCGATGTTTGATCTGAAAGATAAGTAGCGAGTTCTTCTAAGTCTTCCTCGAAATAAGCGGGCTCACTGGAGCCGCGATGCAGCGCCCGGGCCGTGGCCGGATCAGTGCCGGGAGCGCGTCCTAGTCCCAGGTCAACGCGACCTTCATAAATGGTGTAAAGGGTCCCATAGGTTTCTGCCACTGTAAGCGGAGCCCAGTTCGGCAGCATTACTCCGCCCGCGCCCACCCGCAGACGCTTAGTATTTTCTAAGGCGCGGGTAATTATCACTGCTGAAGCTGAACACATGAAGACTTGCGAACCATGATGTTCTGCAACCCACAGACGGGTATAACCCAAACGGTCAGCGTTCTTCGCCAGATTTAGTGAAGTGTCCAGGGCTTCTTTCCGGGTCATCCCGGTAGAAAGCGGAGCTAGCTCCAAAATGTTCAAAGGAACCCGCCCATTGGACAATTTGGTAGCGGGAATTGGATTAGGTACCAATTTATTCCTTTCCTCAACACCCCTCGCGGGGCAATAATCCTCTCCCTTTAGGTTACGCTAATTGCGTCCAACGCGGGGCAAGAAGCGCTAACCTCTAGAATGAAAAGCAGAAAATCGCGGCAAGACCGGGAGATTTAGGACTTAGCGACTTTAGGAGCGGCAGAAAACAGATGGGACAGGAAGTACGCGACGAGGGCGAAGTTACCGCAGCCGCTAACGTTCAGCCAGTACGTGCCGATATTTGGGTGTGGGCGGTGCGCAAATATAAGACCCGTTCTGCCGCGGCTAAAGCTTGCAAAGCCGGTCATGTAAAAATCAACGGAAAAAGCGCAAAGGCTTCCTCACCGGTGCGCCTAGGGGACCAGGTAGTGGTGCGTATCGGGGGTTTCGACCATATTTTACAGGTCAAGCAATTGCTGGAGCGTCGGGTTAGCTATCCTTTAGCGCGTTTAGCCTATGAAGATTTAACTCCGCAGCGCCTGCCTAAATTATCCCTCCCCACCCTGCCACATCGGGAACCAGGATCGGGGAGACCCACTAAGAAAGAACGTCGCCAATTGGACCGCTTAAGAGGGCGCAGTTCCAACCAGGGACGCCGCTAGTGCGAACCTGCGGGAACCCCCTCATGATCTCCTAGTTAAGGACTGCAGCAAGGGCAGGTAGATAATGCTCGCACGGATGCTAAGGGGG
The DNA here is from genome assembly GCA_947253735.1 of uncultured Varibaculum sp. Lineage (GTDB taxonomy): Bacteria > Actinomycetota > Actinomycetes > Actinomycetales > Actinomycetaceae > Varibaculum. Next base: position 6,942 of record CAMYAU010000068.1, read on the forward strand.
TGGAAGCGCCCTTCCGAAGGCAAGCGCAGAAGTGAACTTCATTACCAGAGCTGATTTTTTTAACGCTCAGCACGCCCCGCCTGTTAAACTGATTTGCGGACTTTGGCCCCGGTCGGCTTTAGTCTTGCCGGTTTCTTGCCAGCGTGCCCCACACGCCAGTCCGAATCCGGCTCAGCCCTCTGGACCGAATATTAGTACTCATAGAGAGTGAAAAATTGGCAAATATTAAGTCTCAGAAGAAGCGTATTCGTACTAACGAAAAGCGCCGTTTGCGTAACCGCTCGGTAAAGTCCGAGCTCAAGACGCTGGTACGTCGTACCCGCGAAGCGGTAGCTGCTGGCGATGCCCAGCTAGCCGAATCTGAATTGCGCGTAGCCAGCCAGAAACTGGATCGCGCCGCGCAAAAGAAGATTATCCACCGCAATCAGGCGGCTAACCGTAAATCGAAGCTGGCGAAGCTAGTTAACTCCATGGAGAAGTAACCGCTTTTCTAGCGTCTATTTTCCTGGTAGCAACCCCTGCGGGTGCGCTATCTGAAAAAATATCTCACTACCTGAGGTAGTGAGATATTTTTTATTTCCCAAACTCCCCATGTTTACTTCTCGACTCAACCGTTGCGGTTACTTTTCCAGGCTCCTAGGGTGGAGGCGTGGAAACAAATGATCGAGAAGATAAAACAGTAGCCCCGGTAGCTCCCCCTTGGGATAGCTTTGTGGCAATTGGAGATTCTTTCACTGAAGGGATGACCGACGCCCTGGAAGAAGACAGCGCCGATCCTCTCTACGTAGGGTGGGCTGACCGGCTGGCAATGGAACTTTCTCGGCGGCGGATTGAGGCGGGACAAGAACCCCTAAAATACGCTAACTTAGCAGTCCGGGGAAAACTTATAGGCCAGGTTAACCGGGAGCAATTGGATGCCGCTATCGCGATGAAACCGGCGCTAATGTCGATTATCGCTGGTGGTAACGATATGATTCGTCCCGGATCTTCCGCCGATAAAGTGACGGATCGTTTAGAAGCAATGGTCGCGAAAGTCCGCGCCCAAGGTATCGAGGTGCTGCTATGTGCCCAATATGATCCCCACCATTCTCCGCTCTTGGGTCTTACCAGGCCTACGGTAGCCACCTTCAACTCTAATCTTTGGTCAATTGCTCGCCGCTATGACTGCTATGTGATGGATCAATGGGGGCTGCGTTCACTGCGCGATACTACCCTGTGGGCGCCAGACCGCTTGCATTTAACCGGGGAAGGTCATCAAATCATGATGAATGCTGCCTTGGAGGCGTTAGGACAGCCGCTTGCTGATCCGGATTACCGAACCCCGGCGCCTGCCGGGAAAGATCGCTTCGCGGCCGCGGAAAATATTGCCTGGGTAAAGGATCATTTATGGCCGTGGGTAAAACGCCATTCTCGAGGGCGGTCCTCCGGAGACGGTCGTAGCCCCAAATACCCGCAACTGATTCCAGTTACGGATACCTTTTTAGATTAAGCACTGTTTTCCCCCTTACAGGTAATGGTTTCCCCTTCTATACTGAAAAGACAGCGCCTAGCGACAACCCCTATTTCGCGAGGGAGTCTTTTGCGAAGCCGGAAAACCTACTGGCATGCTGCGGGCTCAAAAATAATGGACTAATGAAATGCAACTAGGAAAACTACAGGTTGAAGTAATTTTAGCTGATATCACCACCCTGGAAGTAGACGCGATTGTAAACGCAGCTAATACTTCTCTATTGGGAGGAGGCGGCGTAGACGGTGCTATCCACCGTGCAGCCGGCCCCGGTCTGCTACAAGAGTGTCGCACCCTGGGTGGGGCACGCACCGGAGAAGCCAAGATTACCGGCGGCTACAACTTGCCTGCCA
>CAMYAU010000069.1 GCA_947253735.1 uncultured Varibaculum sp.
TTGCTCCTTAGCTGCTTGCGCTTTGGTATTGCTGGAGCTACCGGTATTTCCACCTTGCTGAACCGGTACCGGGATAGTTGCTGGGGCTACCGGAGTGCTGCTACTGGGGTCACCAAACCAGTTGGAATACATCGTGTAAAAACCGTAATTGGCATCGATAGAGCACCTATCACGCCCTCCTGAGAGCAGTGCCTGGTTAGGCTGGTATGGTGTGTAGTTATAGAGCGAAGCGGTGGCTTGGTTATCAATTCTTACATTGCTAGCCCCGCAACCATCCATATGGGCATATTTGATGCTCTTGGTTACGCCAGCACGATATGTGTACGCGGTGGGATTAAGGCGATAAAGCTGGAACTGGCGTGCAGCGCGATATAGCTGGTTCTGTACCCCGAAGTAAAGCTTTTCGCAGGGCTGACCATCTGGGCATCCATACCCCATTAACGTCCTCTGGCTTGCAGTGGTGAGATCCTTGGTTAGCCCCGATTGTTCTTTTTGAATGGTTACCAACAGTACTTTGGGGTTAATCTGGCAGGCCTTGGATACTTTATAGATGATTTGGGAAACTGGTTCGTTATTTGCACCCTGGTAGCTTCCGGGGCAGTATTTGTCAGCGTCAAAGGTATTGGTGTTGAGACGCAAATTCTTTAGACAGCCGCTGCCGCTGCAGTTTCTCCCTTGGGTTTCTAGGAATCTTTGAATCTCTGCCTGCGACATGGAAGGGGTTGCCTGATACATATTGGCATCAGAAATAATGTTGCCGGCACGGAATCCGCCCTCGCCAAAAGCGGAAGACAGCGGCACTAGTAGTGTCGCTAAAGACAGGGCAAGAATGCCGATTGCTATTTTAAAAGTATTTTTCTTACTAACCATTGGGACCAGCTTGTTGCGTAAGTTGTAAATGTTACAAATGTTTCTATTGTGATTAAAATATACTTTGCTGGATTTGTCCAGCTATTTTGTAAAAATAGTTCTTTCGTCCCGGGCGGAAGAACTGCTTTTTTACCTTTTTCTTTCAGATTGTCCCCAAGAAAAGATCCGGACTTAATATCCTGAAAATATTTTTCGGACCTCGCTATCCTGCTCCCAGCAGGGAAATCTGTGAGTATGGAAACACAAAAAATCAGCGGTAACCCTTCCGCAAGAAATCATCAAATCCCTAGCTCGTCCTCGAGAATAACTCCGTGTCGGCGGAGAGTTACCCAGAAACGAAAACGCATCAGCCTCATCGGGGTAGCTGCTGCCCTCGCGATGATAACCTCAGCCCTGGTTATCACCGATCAAAGCCCCTCCCAAGCGGCTGAGGCAGGGGCCGCGTGGAAAAACTATGGAAACTCAAAAATGGAGTTAAATGCCCGCAAGTCAATCGATGGAAGCAAAGTGGCAGTCTGCGCCACTGATCGGCAAATCAATTCTGCCCGCGAAAAATGGATTGACTATCAAGGGCGCAGAGTAATTGGCTCGGGACAAGAATACCGTTCCAACGCGGACACCTTTGAAATAAACGATAACGTGAAAGGAGCAACCGTCGTATTTTCGGCAGCGCAGCAACATCGAGTAGCTTATCTAGCCGGTCAACTCCGCGCTGCTATCGACAAAGGCGACCCCGAACTCGGTGCTACCGTCTACGCGATTCATTCACTATCAGGGCGTCTAACGAGGGAACAAAACGGTTCCGCCCAGATTAAGCAACGCGCTCAGCAGCTTGTGGAGCAAGCTGCTGCCTACGCCGGACCCTATCGAATGGCCAACCCGGAAGTAAACATTACTCCCGGGGAAACGCAAGGGACTCTGCGGGTGCCGGTACTCCAGAGCGCGGCAGGTCGTCCCATGAATGGCCTCAACGAAAGCATTACCTTAACTGGGCCAGCCCATTTTCCCAGTAATGGGCAGTCCAAAACCATCACCACTCCCTCGGTTAGCGGCGTAAAAGAGATCCCTATTGAGGTAACTGGTCCCGGAAAAGTTAGTGCCCAGGTACAGGTGTCAGGGCTACCACCAGTTAGTTATGAAATTTGGGAACACCCACGTTGGCAAGATCTGCTAGTCGCCGGACCCAATTCGCAAATCGTTACCCGCGCAGAAACCGATGTTGAGCCGCGTCAATTCTTTGCAGTTAAAACACAGACACAATCACAAATGAAACCGCTAGAACAAGGAGCAGAACTAACAGACAGTGTATTGGTGAAACCGGAAGGGACATGGGGGAAACAAACTGGAAAAGATACCTGGCAAACCGTGATGATCGACCTGTCAGTTTACGGTCCTTTTAGCTCAGCTCGTGGTCCCGGCCAGATCCCAGCTCAGGCACAGGCCTTAAAAACCTGGCGGATACCAGCAGCTCCACAAAACGCGGAAGAAGCAGAAAAAGGGGTCACTATCTCCAATTACAGCGATCCCTACAAGATAGAAGAACCTGGCTTCTATACATTTGTCGCCGCTGTGCATCGCGCTTTACAGCCCGATGATACCCATTTGAAAGCTGACTATATTCCCGATTTTTTCGAGGAGGAGGAAACTCAAGTATTCCCGTTTTCTCCCGAGGTCAAAACGCAAGCAAAAGTGGTCATAGATAAAAATCAAAAAATCTTGAGCGATCAGGTGGAATTGAGCGGATTTCCCGACGACCACCCTGACTTTGGGGGTAGCGGCAAATGGAAAGCTGACGAACAAGTAGTACACAACGACCTTTACTGTTTGCCCCAACCAATAAAAGAAAAAGATGCGCTAAAAGTAGAACCCTTAGCTCGGGTGGAACTACCCGCTAAAAACGGCACTTACACGGTTGATAAAGATAAAGAAGGGAACCTCCTTAGCCTAGACAGTTTGAAATGCAAAGATACCTACGTCTTTGTCACTACCTATCACGGAGACTCGCGGACAAAAGCGTTTCGCAGTTCAGAAACCGAAATTGCTGAGCAATACACCCCGCCGGTAGCGCCTACTCCCTCAACTCCTCCGACTCCACCGGAGGTGCCTAACGTACTGACCGCCACCGGTGCCAGTCCGTCTGCGCCGTTAGCAATTGCATTAGTGGCGTTAGGGTGCGGGGGACTGCTAATCTCTCACCGCGCTCGTCGAAAGTAAGTTAGTCCGCTATAGATGGTCAATAGTTCTCACCCCCTGGCTAGGGTGCTAACCACGCGTCCTAGCCAGGGGAATCTCGCCTATCGGGTGTCAGGTGCATTAAAGTTTAAAGGGTGGCTGATGCACACGAGATAAACCCAGGACGCGCCGCGCAACCAAATGACTTGGTACGGCGCGGGGGACAGGCACCCCTAGCGATCATGGCTGATCGAGCTAGCGGCGTTCTTGTAGGGCAGGCTTGTGGCAACGCGTTAGGAATTGGCTACGAATTTAAAACTCCTCCCTTGGTGGGAACTCCACGAATGCGGGGAGCTGCAGGACGTTTAGGTCCTGGAGAATGGTCGGAAGCAACCCAGCTGGCTATTTGTTTAGCGGAAGTAGCGGTTACCGGAATTGATCTAACCACCGAAGAAGGGCTAGATGCGGTGGCTGCGCGCTATTTGGCTTGGTATCAAGGGGAAAGCCGTAAAGTTGATGCTCCCACTCGAGTGGTATTGGAAACTACCGGCAATGATGTTTCGAATATGAATCCCGCCCGAAAAATGCGTTCCGCTGCAGCGTATTTTCATCTGCGTACCCGCCGCACTTCCGGAGCAGGTCCGCTTAGTCGTTGCGCGGTTTTGGGGCTGACTCGGATAAAAGACCCCCACTGGACCGCGGAATCTGTGCGGGCAGTAACCGAATTGACCCACGTAGATCCCCTGGCCAGTGAAGCCGCGGTAATCTATGCTGAGGCGATTCGCCGCGCAGTTACCGATCCGCTGCCTGGCGAAGACACTTGGGTAAACCGAATCAACATAGGTGCAGGTATTGGCTTGCTCCCCGAGGATCACCAAGAACAGTGGCAAGAATGGTTACAACAAGCTGAAGAAACCTACTTTAAACCTCCACGTGATAACACTTATGCGGTTACCGCACTACAGGCAGTGGTAGGAATTTTGCGGGCTGTAAAAATCGAGCATGCCGAGATCCCTCTTAGCGGACAAGATGCCTTCCGGCGGGCCATTTCTCTCGCGGTACAGCTGGGCGGAGCAACCGAGACTATTGCTGGATTAGTGGGGGCATTATTTGCAGCCGGGATTGGGTTTGCCCAAATACCTACTGATCTGAAAAATAGATTGCATGGTTGGCCGGGAATACAAACCGATGCCCTCGCGGAGATGGGTCTAGGGACCGCCTTAGCTGGGGTGGTAGGAACCCATGGAATGGCACGTATGATTGCCTCGGCTGCCTCTTTGAATGATCTGATTACCGCACATCCGGATGCGGAACTAAATGCGATGACCGCCCCGGAGCCCTAAAGGCTGGGAGCTAAAAGCTATCAGCAAGAATCGACCCTAAAACTCAGGGTTGATGCTTACTTTAGCGAACCATGTTCTGATTGAAATAAATCTTGCCGGGAGTAAGAGATCCCCCAAACATTTCCGGGACTGTAACCATGGTGTAGCCCTGGGAACGTAAATACTTGATTATTTCGGGTACTGCCTGAATAGTGGTGGCGTGGATATCGTGCATCAAAATGATTGAACCCGGTTTGGTTTGTTTTTGTACCTCGGCCAGTACCGCATTAGAGTTGCGATTCTTCCAATCCAAAGTGTCAACATCCCAGAGTAGAGCCGCATGATTCAAAGATTTCAAGACGGCATTTACCCGGGAATTAATAGCCCCATAGGGAGGGCGGGTAAAAGTAACCTGTGCATCGGGGGCGGCTTTCTTGATCGCATCTACCGTGCTAGTGATCTCGCTAGCTACTTTGTCGTCCGGGAGCTTTGTTAGCTGCGGATGGTTCCAGGTGTGAGCCCCCAGAGCGTGGCCCTCCTTGAATTCGCGGGCCACAGAGTCAGGATAGGTAGCAACTGCCTTGCCCACCAAGAGGAATGTGGCCGGAACATTTTCCGTCTTTAAAATATCCAAAAGTTTGGGGGTATCAACTCCGGGACCATCATCAAAAGTTAGTGCCACGCATTTCTCTTTCGCGCAGTCCACCGGCGGACGGGTAGGGGTTGGGGTGGTTGTGGTGGTACTAGGAGTAGCTTTTGGGGTCTTAGATTTAGTAGAAGCAGGCTTTGAAGTCGTAGAGGATGCCGCCTGTGGTGTCTGCGAGGATCTAGTAGCCGCGTAAGTTACCACAATGGCGGAGCATAATAACGCGATCCCCACTATTACTCCGATGATTACTTTAAGGTCACGAGGACGCGATGGACTCATGGTTTTCTCCTACTTAAACAAGTTACAGGGATATCCTAACTCGCTTATTTAGACGCAACGACAATTGGTTATAAAGTCACTAGAGCGGGAAAACTAAAATGCAGCTTCCAGTGGGTTAGCAGACGGCAAGCAAGCAGGTAGTGGCTGCCGCAGCGATTGCCCCGCAAATGGCAGCATTGCCGTGATAGACATCTTGCCCTTCCGGGGAACAAAGATCAGAAATACAGCGCACCGCTAAGAAAGGAACCTGGGATAAAAAGGCTACCTGCGCAGCAGCGGCAGATTCCATCTCTGCAGCTAGAGCTGTAGGAAATGCCGAGCGCACCTCGGAAACGTTGGCGTCGGTAATAAAAGAATCCCCGGTGGCGATAGTGCCACAGCGGGTAGGAATTCCCCTTAGGGTGTCGGCAAGTTTCGCCTCTATGGCAGAAACCGGGTTCTTGAATCCTAAGGCACCGTATTTAGTGTTTGAAGCATCCTGTTTGACAGCGGTTAAGAGGCTGCGGGCACTCGCTAGCAGTTTTCTACTGCCCGCATAATTGGCTGGCATCCCTGGTAACTGACCACGCTGATAACCAAAAGCGGTGGCATCTGCACTGTGAAACACATAGTTGTCGCCAAAAATAATTTCCCCCACCTGGCTGTCTTTAGCTAAACCGCCAGCGGTACCCGAATAGATTATCTGCTTGGCTCCCATAACTTCGATAGCAACCGTGGTTGCGCGGGCAGCGTTCACTATCCCCACCCCGCTTTGTACCCCGAGGACACTTCCGGGAACCTCGGGTAAATCCAATGTGTAAAACCGCAGGCCTGAGACTTCCTTAACCGGGGGTGGAAGTACTTTTTCGGGGGCAAGAGGTTGGTAAGAGTCTGTAAACCGGTGTGCAAGGCACTCTTGGAGCCACGCCCTACTGGCAAAGGGGGCAAGTTCGGTTACTTCCGCGCAGATAATAACAGTGTCGCAACTGTTCATTGTGGATTTTCTCCTAACGGTAAATCTGGTTCCAACCATCACGCGCTGCCAAGAAACGTGCAGTAGCCTGCTGTGCTCCCTCAAGACTATGGTTCGCGCCCCAGCCGCATTGCCTTTCATTAGCTGCGGGTACTTCCTGAGCGTGTTGAATATCTTCAAAAGTTGTCGCCAATAGCTGGACGAACTCATCAGGCTCCACCCCCAGCATCAGAGCGTAAAATCCGGTTTGGCAACCCATAGGCGAAAAATCAATCAACCGATCAGTGTGGTTACGCATTAGTTCTGCAGTTAAATGCTCAATCGAATGCACGGTGTCCATCTCCAGGTGCTCCTGGTTTGGTTGGCAAAAACGCACATCATATTTGACCAGCTCATCGCCACCAGGAAGCTGTTTGCGATCGGCCACTCGCACAAAAGGAGCCACCACCTTCGTGTGATCAAGATTGAAAGATTCCACGTTCATGCGCTCACTCATCGCGTACTCCTTAATACGTAGCTGTTCTGGATACCACCCTATCTACATTTGGCGTTCCTGTGCTGCGGATCTGGGGTGAGTGCGCAGAGCCTAGGTCTTATTCCCTACTCTGTGCGCGGGGGAGAAGTTTTTCCTCCTGCCCAAAAATTTGGAAAACGTAGCGGCGTTTTCCAAATTTTGCGCCCACCTAGCCTGCTCGGATAAAACTTCTCCCCCACGCAGGGGCTGGGCTGGTACGAGAATCCCGCAAGGTACGCACTGAGCGTGCAGGGGCGGATTTATACCGAAAGACAAACAAGAACTCATTACTGAAAGCATCGGATACTCACCTAACAAGTGAACTGCTTAGTATTCTTTTATTTTCAAAGCGCTGGTAATAGAGGTTTTCGTCCGCGGGTCGCGGCCGGTAAAAGATACGAGAGGGGCTTGAGCTGAGCTTTGCGAAGCTCATGGGGTCCCCGGAGTGCTTTTACCGAGCCAGACCCGCTACAGGAGGCAAAATCCGACCCTGCGCGCGGACACTTGCGACACGCCGGAGGCAGTTTTTATCCACAATTTTGGTGGAACTGCTCACCAATCGTCTTGAAGGAAAAATTTACTTAAAAGGCAGGCAGGTGCCGGGCGGCCAGCTAGTAGATCGTTTAGGGTTGTTGGGTTTCCCCAGAAAATTACCCTCTTTCCACCGGTTATCCCCAAACACAGTATCTTGGGGTACTGGCGTTAAATAACTACTAGGTGTAGTGTTTAATCCGTCGCCTAAATCTGGCGGTAGAAAAACTACATCAGTGTTATTCTTTGAATAGCGCAGGCAAAGAAAGCGATTTTAAGGAGCGCAGAAACATGTCGATCACCGTTTACTCCAAGCCCCGTTGCGTGCAGTGTGATGCGACTAAGCGTGCCTTAAAGAAACAGGGTATTTCCTACGCGGAAATTGATATGAGCCAGGACCCGGAAGCTCTTGAGCATGTAAAGTCCCTGGGGTTCGTACAGGCTCCGGTAGTGGTAGCAGATGGCGATTCTTGGAGCGGGTTCCGTCCTGACAAAATCAAGGGACTGGCAATCGCGGCTCGCGCGGTAGCTACCGCCTAGGGCAGACGCCTCCTCGGGAAAATTTTAAATAGAATCCCGGGGTTTTCCGTCTAAAGACGCGGCGTCGCGGAACGGTAAAAATCATTCCTTCCAGTGCGGATGTGAGCGAAGGTTACAAGCAGTAAGGTAGGTCAAAGGTGAGCGATACGGAACCTCTGCTGGTCTATTTTTCTTCCGCGACTAATAACACCAAACGTTTTGTAGAGAAACTAGGCTTTCGCAATAAACGGATTCCGTTACGTCCTCGCGATGAATTTCTCTACGTCAATGAACCCTATGTAATCGTGGTTCCCACCTACGGGGGTGGGAATATTAAAGGTGCCGTACCCAAGCAGGTAATCAAGTTCTTAAATGAAAAGAGCAACCGAGACCACTGTGTAGGCATTATCGCCAGTGGAAACACTAACTTTGGCAAAGCGTACTGCATTGCCGGCGATATTCTCGCCCAAAAACTGAAAATCCCGTTTATGTACAAGTATGAACTCCTGGGAACCTCCCAGGATGTCGAGATATGCCGTAAAGGACTGAGTGAGTTTTGGCAGAAAATCTAACTGACACCGGAGTAGAAACCGCACCTTCCCCCGATCGGGACTATCACGCGTTAAACGCGGAGCTAAACCTGTATGACAAAGAAGGGAAAATTCAGTTTTGGGCGGATAAAGAAGCCGCTCGCCAGTATTTTCTCCAACACGTAAACCAGAACACGGTGTTCTTCCATGACCTGGAAGAAAAGATGCGGTACCTGGTTAGCGAAGGCTATTACGAAAAGGAAGTACTAGATCAATACGAATTTCAGTTCGTTAAAGACCTATTTAAACGAGCCTACGCCTACAAGTTCCGTTTCCCCACTTTCCTGGGGGCATTCAAGTATTACACCTCCTATACTTTGAAAACTTTCGATGGTA
>CAMYAU010000070.1 GCA_947253735.1 uncultured Varibaculum sp.
AGAAGATGTCGAAGTCTAAAGGCAATGTAGTTACCCCCATGGGGCTGCTAGAAAAACATGGCTCGGACTCGGTACGTTATTGGGCAGCTGCGGCTCGCCTGGGCACCGATACGGCGTTTGAGGAAGCCCAGATGAAGATTGGGCGACGCCTGGCTATGAAACTGCTCAACGCCTCTAAGTTTGCCCTTTCAATGACCGAGGACGCCGGGCTATGCCTTGACCCCGCGCAGGTAACCACTCCACTAGACAAAGCTGTCATTGCCCGTCTAAACGAAGTTATTACCGCGGCTACCACTGCTTTTGAAAGCTATGATCACACGCGTGCTCTAGAGCAAACCGAATCGTTCTTCTGGGATTTTTGCGATAACTACCTCGAGCTAGTCAAAGACCGTGCTCATAACTTCGCAGGTAATTGGGAAACTGATCTGCAAGATTCTGCCCGCACGGCCCTCGCCCTCGTAGTCGATAATGTCACCCGGCTATTGGCTCCTTTCCTCCCCTATGCTGCCGAGGAAGTATGGTCCTGGTACCGCAGCGGCTCTGTGCACACCGCACCTTGGCCACAGGTTACCTCCGCCCTGCAAGCTGCCGCGGGAGATGCACAACTACTAAAACTGGCCGGCGACACGCTGAGCGTACTTCGGAAAGTAAAGTCAGAAGCTAAAGTTGGCCAGCGCACCCCATTTGAGCAGGTAACCATTGTTTACTCCGATGATTGGTCCGCAGAAAACCTGTCGGCGGTAAGAGCTGATTTAGATGCCGCAGCCTCGTTAACGGGGACGGTTAAAGTCCAGGTAAACAAAGAAGCCGAACTGCAAGTCACTACGGAAGATGCGGTGTTGGGGACTCCTCCCCCGAAGAAACCACGGAACTAACTTAGGGTAGGCTAAATTTGTGATTAACTGGTTTAAGGAGAAACAAGTGGACACAGACAAGGGCATAACTTTCCCGCCAGGAACCGTAGCAGTAGCTGGGAAAACTCCCGGTACCTTGACTCAGTTCTCGATGCCGGCGACCAAGATTCGCTCCGAACACGACAATATCGTGTCGCTGTTTCGCCGCCGCGTCACCGAGGATCCTAGCCAAACAGTTATCGAACAAAAAAGCCTACTCGGGGAACAGTGGCGCAAGGTTTCTGCCGGAGAGTTCTGGGACGAGATCAGTTCAGTCTCTCGCGGCTTACTTGGTATCGGCCTCAAACCCGGTGACCGCCTAGCCTTACATGGTCCTACCTCCTATGAGTGGACCCTGATTGATATGGCTGCGCTGGCAATCGGGATTGTCACGGTTCCAATTTATGAAACCGATTCCGCCGCGCAAATCGAATGGATCTTGCAAGACTCCGATATTCGTTATGCAATTGCCTCTAACCAGTCCTCTCAAGAGTTGATGCAGGCGGTAGCCGCGCGAGCGGATCGTAAATGCCGCATATATTCACTGGCAGCCGGGGATTTACTCACCATTATTGAGGAGGGACGACAGATCGCACCGGCAGTGGTAGACTCCTATAATTCCCAGATCACCGGGGATACTATTGCCACCATTATTTATACTTCCGGGACTACTGGCCGCCCGAAAGGTACGATTATTACCCAACGGAATGCCACCGCTTTAATACCGAATCTTTTAGAGTATTTAACCGAGATTGGTTTACAGAAAACTACTCGTTGCTTACTGTTCTTACCAGTAGCCCATGCACTTGCTCGCCTAGTTTCCTGGGGGGCTCTTCTGGGGCCGGGAGTTTTGGGCCTGGTCCCTGATACGAAGAATCTACTGGCAGATCTGGCATCTTTTAAGCCCTCCTACCTGCTGGCAGTGCCACGGGTTCTGGAAAAAATTTATAACGCGGCCGATGCCTCGGCAGGAAACGGAATCAAGTTACGGTTGTTCCGACTGGCGGTTAAATCTGCAATTGACTATTCAAAAGCTCTAGATACCCCAGAAGGGCCCTCCCGAGCACTGAAAATTCGTCGACAGGTATTTTATCAACTGGTGTTATCACGCCTGACTAATCTTTTGGGTGGGAACGCAAAATATATTATTTCCGGAGGCGGCCCCCTCTCTACCCGCTTGGGTCATTTCTTCCGCGGTATTGGAGTCACGGTATGTGAAGGATACGGTCTAACTGAAACTCTCGGCCCAGCGACCGTGAATGTTCCGGACCGGTCAAAAATCGGTTCTGTTGGGCAACCGGTTCCTGGTATTGCTGTCCGTGTATCCGACCAGAGTGAAGTGCAGTTCCAGGGTGAACCCATGTCCCCCGGTTACCTGAACCTTAAGGAAGCATCTAGCAAGCTTTATACCGAGGACGGCTGGCTGCGTACCGGAGATAAAGGTTGGATAGACGCTGATGGTTTCGTGCACATCACCGGTCGTCTGAAAGAAATCATTGTTACTGCCGGGGGTAAAAATGTATCTCCCGAAATACTCGAGGATGGATTACGCGGTCATCCTCTGATCTCTAACGTGGTCGTTGTGGGAGATCGGCGTCCCTTTATTGCTGCGCTAGTTACCCTCGATTCGGAAATGTTGCCTGGCTGGCTGCGCAACCATAACCTGCCCCCGATGGATGTTTCGGATGCTGCCCGCCATCCCGCAATTTTGAAGGCTTTAGAACGGGCGGTCGAGAGAGCTAATCAAAAGGTTTCCCGCGCGGAATCTATCCGCAAGATTCGGGTATTAACCACTGATTTTTCACTAGAAAACGGTACGATGACTCCCTCACTAAAGGTAAAACGTTCGGTAGTGTTAAAACGGTTTGAAAATGAAATTAATGCTATCTACGGTGGCCCCCTGGAAGAGGACTAACAGCTAAGGGTATTTGCCCCACCCCTTGCGGGATGGGGCAAATACCCTGCGGCTAGTTTCGCTGCTGTTCAGCTATGTCAATATGGTGGCGAATAACTTCCTCAACAATAAATTTCAAGAACTTTTCCGCAAATACTGGGTCCAGTCCCGCATTTTCCGCTAGAGCACGCAACCGTGCTACTTGCTGTTGTTCTCTGCCTTTATCTTCAGGGTTAAGCCCAAGATTTGCTTTCAAATGCCCCACCCTTTGAGTGCATTTAAAACGCTCGGCTAAAATATGAATCAAGGCGGCGTCAATATTATCGATAGTGCTACGTGCCTGTGCTAACTCAGGTGGAATGTCTGACGCTATTTGCCCCTGCTTTTTGTCCATGAGCTAAGAATAAGGGAGAAGGAGCCCCGGCGGCCAATACTGTTCAGGTTAAGCGGTCTTTGAGTGGGAAATGGCTTCCATCATGGTGGGTTTCGCCCCTTCATTCACCACTTCTTCGGTGATAGTAACGGATCGTACATCTGGTTGGGAAGGTACCTCGAACATAGTTTCCTTGAGCACGGACTCCATAATGGAAGAAAGAGCCCGCGCCCCAGTGCCACGTTCCCTGGCCATCCGTGCCATCGCATGAATCGCTCCATCGGTGAAATGCAAGTCGATGCCATCTAGCTCAAATAGCGAACAATACTGGGCAACTAAAGAATTTTCCGGCTCTACCAATACCCGTACCAAATCGGACTCGGTAAGTTCTTTTACCGAGGTTAGTACCGGCAAACGGCCAATGAACTCGGGGATGAGACCAAAACGATGCAAATCATCCGCACTGACCTGTGCATAAAGGTCACCATGCTCAGCCGTAGATTTCAAAGAAGAACCGAAGCCGGTCGAATGCCGCCCCAGGCGAGATTTAACAATCTCATCGATGCCGGCAAAAGCACCCGCGGCAATAAAGAGGATCGAGTTAGTGTCAATCTCCAAATATTCTTGGTGCGGGTGCTTACGTCCGCCCTGCGGAGGTACCGAGGCCACAGTTCCCTCAATTATTTTTAGCAGTGCCTGCTGCACGCCCTCCCCCGATACGTCCCGGGTAATCGAAGCATTTTCGGCCTTCCGGGAAATTTTATCGATCTCATCAATATAGATGATGCCGCGTTCAGCGCGTTTAATATCCCCATCGGCCGCGTTGATCAGTTTGAGTAGAATATTTTCTACGTCCTCGCCCACGTATCCAGCCTCGGTTAACGCGGTAGCATCCACAATCGCGAAGGGAACATCCAACAATTTAGCTAAAGATCGCGCGAGATGTGTTTTACCGCAACCTGTAGGTCCCAACAACAGAATATTCGACTTGGTCAAAGACATGTCAATGTTCTGACCACGTTCCTTTGCCTGCACCCGTTTATAGTGGTTGTAGACTGCAACCGAAAGAGCCCTTTTAGCGTGATCTTGCCCAATCACATAGTGATTTAAAAAGTCGTAGATTTCTTTTGGTTTCGGAAGCGGCTTAGCTTTAGAACGTGATTGCTTAGCAGTGTCCTCTTCCATGATTTCGTTGCAAAGCTCAACGCATTCGTTACAGATGTAGACCGCCGGCCCGGCAATCAGCTTACGTACTTGACGTTGCGTCTTTCCACAAAATGAGCATTTTAGTAGCTCGGCGTCTTCATCTACCAAGATCCCTCCTAAATCAACTCCGCAACCCTAGCCTAGAGGTTTTTCTCTGGCTGGTCAGCGTCAACACGCACCCTAAGGGGAGCTACTACTTCAGCGGGCTTTTTCGGGACTCCAAAACCTGGTCAATCAGTCCGTATTCTTTAGCGGCAGGAGCGGTCAGAATCTTATCTCGCTCAATATCTTTGCGGACCTGTTCAGCGGTCTGTCCCGAGTGTTTGGCGATGGTTTCTTCCAGCCAAGTACGCATCCGGTCAATTTCCTCTGCAATAATTTCGATGTCGGTCGCCTGCCCCTGAGAGCCTTGCATCGACGGCTGGTGAATCACTATCCGTGCATTCGGCAGAGCCAAGCGGCTACCCGCAGAGCCTCCCGCCAAAAGTACTGCAGCCGCAGAAGCTGCCTGTCCCAAACAAACTGTCTGGATCTGCGGCTTAACGTACTGCATGGTGTCGTAAATCGCGGTCATCGCAGTAAAGGAACCACCGGGAGAATTAATGTACATGGTGATGAGGGAATCGGGATCTTGCGATTCCAGCACCAGAAGTTGGGCCATCACGTCATCGGCTGAAGAATCATCTACCTGCACCCCCAGGAAAATAATCCGTTCATCGAAAAGCTTGGTGTAGGGGTTTTGACGTTTAAAACCGTAGGAGGTACGTTCTTCAAATTCGGGAAGTACGTAACGATCAATGGGCATATTAGCGGCTAAACGCGGCGCCCCTGCCGGATATAGAGGTGAGAAAGTCATGGTTTACAGTTCCTTTCCATCAGCACCGAGATTGCGAGCCGACTCGATAACATGGTCGATAAAACCGTATTCGAGGGCCTCTTGCGCGGTGAACCAGTGATCGCGTTCGGAATCTTCACGAATCTTTTCCACCGATTTCCCGGTACGCTGGGCATTAATTTCTGCCAACTCCTGCTTCATCTGCAATATCAAGTTGGCATTAATCCGAATATCGGAGGCAGTGCCACCCACGCCTCCCGAGGGCTGGTGCATTAGAATCCGGGCATGCGGGGTCGCGTAGCGTTTACCCGGGGTTCCGGCGGTAAGCAGCAGCTGTCCCATCGAGGCCGCCATTCCCAAGGCTACGGTAACCACCTCGGGCTGAATGTATTGCATGGTGTCATAAATGGCCATGCCAGCAGTAACCGAGCCGCCCGGTGAGTTTATGTAGAGAAAAATCGGTTTTTCCGGATCCTGGGCCGCCAGCAACATCATTTGGGCGCAAATCTGATTGGCGTTTCCCTCGGCAACTTCCGAGCCCAACCAGATGATCCGTTCTTTTAACAGTTTATTGAAAACATGGTCACCTAAAGCTAGGGAGCTAGGCTGATCTCCCTCATTTTTTACTGCCGCAGTTTTCACAGGTTATTCCTTATCTGTGGGACGAAAAATGGTTCTCTATCAAACTACCGTCTTTAGAAGTAGTTTTCTTGTTACACATACCCATTTACGCTTTTAGCGCATGAGATTCTTCATCTTTAACCGACTTTTGGGAAAATATCACTAGTAAATGCTGGTGGGGGTAGGAAGCCTCGCTTCCTACCCCCACCAGCTCTGAAAGTTTCAGTCAACCCTAAAGACTAGTTTTCTGGGGTCTCATCCTGATCGGCGCTTGCTTCACTTTCGCCAGCTTCAGCCGCTTCACTAGCCGCCTTGGCGGCTGCTTCAGCGCGAGCCTCAGCCGGATCTTTAGTGAACTCCGAGAGATCCACCTCGGCGCCCTCCTCGTCCTTAACGGTTACCTCGCGCAAAAGTGTTACCAAGGCCCGGTTGCGCCGCAAATCCTGCCCCATGGCGGCCACCTGATTTTGATCACGCAACATCTGCATGGGGTCTACCCCGTACATCTGAGCAATCTCGAAAATAGATTGATAAAGCTCATTGGGGTCGATCTCTACGTCGCGGTCATTCGCGATCCGATCTCCTACAATCTGTTGCTTAGCCTGCTTCTTGACTGACTCGGTGATCTCCTCGCGATCAGCGTCCTCTTTGCCTTCTGCCAGACGATCGACTTCCCCATCAATAAACGCTTGTGGCAGCGGGAAATCGGTATTGTCTACCAGGTAGTCCTGCAGCTTCTCGCGAGCCTCTAGAGCCTGCTGCTGGCGGCGCATCTTCTCGACATTACCGCGCAAGTCGCTCCGCAGTTCCCCGATGGTATCGAACTCGGAAGCCATCTGGGCAAACTCATCATCCGCCTCGGGGAGTTCCCGCTCTTTAACTTTATGCAGGGTTAGGCTCACATCAGCTTCTTCGCCTTCGTGGTCTCCTCCCTTGAGGGTGGATTTGAATTCGGCGGTATCACCAGCATTCATCCCCGTCAAAGCCTCGTCCATCCCCTCAAGCATGGACTTTGAACCAATCTGGTAAGACACGCCAGAAACTGAGTCGATTTCTTCGTCTCCGATCTTGGCGACCATATCAATTGAAGTGAAGTCCCCATCTTGTGCGGGACGCTCTACCGTCTTCAGGGAGGCGAAACGCTCGCGCAACTGATCGAGTTCTTTTTCTACGTCCTCATCGCTGACTTCCAGCTTAGCTACTTCTAAAGTAACGTCTTCCAAAGAAGGAAGTTCAAAGTCAGGGACAATATCTACTTCCGCAGTAAATTTAAGGTCTCCGCCAGGTTTGCCCTCTACCGCAGGAGTCTCGACTACCTCAACCTCTGGTTGTCCTAGCGGGGTAAGCTCAGCCTCTGCGAGAGCCCGCCCATAGAAGTCGCCGAGGCGCTCATTGATGGCCTTTTCCAATACATAGCCACGTCCAATCCGCTGGTCAATAATCTGATTCGGGATATGACCGGGGCGGAAACCAGGAACTGCAACCTGTTTCCCTAGTTGCTTATATACCTTGTCAATCTCTGGTTTGAGATCTTCGTAAGGCACCTGGATGGTTAGTTTCGCCCTGGTTTCTTCCAGCTTTTCCACGTCTGTTTTCACAAATACGCTCCCGTGGCTAGTATTCGGGGTTCTACTTCCAAGCGGCAGTTTCCCCGTTTCGGATAAATTGCAACGCTGATAATCTTAGGACACTAGGCGACATTCAGGAAATGACGGGCCCTCAGATGTGAGCTAGCGTACCTAAAAGATTTACCTTTGTTGGGACAGATGCCTCGCTTGCTCAACTGGGAGAGGCAGACTCAACTATTTAGGGGTTGTATCTGCGCAGTGGAGTCAGTGCTGGGCGGAGTTTTCAGCTCGGTGGCCTGATCTTCGGTAACTTTACGTAGATTAGCTAGATAGCGAGCGGCAGTGGCTTTATTCAAACTAGTGCCTGCACCCTCCGGAGTTTCATAAAGGTATCCCGGAACAACCTGCAGGGTAGCCCGATCCATAATCAAAGGCACCCACCCCGCCGCAGACACATAAGGTTTGCCGTCGGCCGGTAAAGTAATGGTGGGGAAAGCAATCTGGCCAACCTGGGTACCGGCTCCCCGCCCAGGATTCATGGCCGAAAGTAAGTTGCCGACTCCGTAGTATACCCACAGGCCTTTACCGTCGACCCCGCCTGTAAGCTTCCGGATCGGTTGGGGAACATGCACATGATGCCCAAGGTAGAGGTCGACCTGCCCGGATACAGCTAAGGTCTTGGCGATGCGATCTTGCTCCGCCGAGGGGGCAGATTGGTATTCCAATCCTGAATGAACCGAAGCTACGACGAAATCTGCACCCGCACTGCGCGCCTCTTTGGCGATATCAACAATAATTTTACCGTCAGTGGTTAGATTGACCAGCCAGGGATGCTGCTTGTACTGCGGGGGTTCTCCTTGGTTCAAACCGTAGGCAGTGGAAATATGCGCCAGTTTAAAAGAGCGCCCTTCTTTGGTAATCTCATACATCTGGTACCGCGGCGCATCAGCAGTTTCCACTGATCCGGTTACCCCCAAGCCCGCAGCACGTAGCGCCTGAATAGTATGCACTACCCCGTTACTACCCTGGTCTAGAGTGTGGTTAGAGGCAGTCGAACAGCCATCGTAACCGATATCTTTTGTATCCTGTGCCCATCCTAATGGCGCTTTAAACACCGGATATCCTTGAGAGTCCCTATCAGATTTCCCAAAGGGGATTTCCT
>CAMYAU010000071.1 GCA_947253735.1 uncultured Varibaculum sp.
CTCGTAGTCCAGGTTATCTTTGCGGATAAACGGCGCCATATAGGTGTCGAAACTAGAGAAAGCCTGCGCCCCTGCCCACTCGTTTTGCAAAGTTCCCAGGAAGTTAACGATTTGCCCGCAGGCAGAGGAAAAATGGCGCGGCGGATTGGAAGCAATCGCGCCCGGAACTCCGTTGAAACCTTCCTGCAGCAGCTGCTTTAGCGACCAGCCGGCACAGTAACCGGCGAACATATCCAGGTCGTGAATATGGTAGTCACCCTCGCGGTGTGCCTGCCCGATTTCGGGAGTGTACACCTCGTTTAGCCAATAGTTGGCAATCAATTTGCCCGAAGCGTTAAGGATCAGTCCCCCCAGCGAATACCCCTGGTTCGCATTGGCGTTTACCCGCCAATCAGCCTTGGATAGATACTCATTCACGGTCTGAGCGGGATCAACAAAGTGCTTCATTTTCGTTTGGGGTGCCATTTTTATCCTCTTCTGGTTCCTGCAAGTTCTTCTTGTTTGTATACGGCTGTGTAGCCACCGCTATCGACTATAGGCATAAACGCGCGGAAAAAGGTAAAGACACACGAGATATAGTAGGTTTCTCAAATGTGAACCACTAGATATTGTGTTTTCTCCGAATTTTTCTCATATTTGCTGGCGAGGGCGTAGATTTTTACTTTATCCACAGAAACTTACCTGTTTGAACTGCAAAAACTCTTTGGGCCTAAAGCCCTAAGCAAGAGGGGAGGATGGTTTTAGAGTGCGCATCCCCACGCGGGCGACCTCGAAAATAAAAATCCAGCAGACTCCCCCTAAGGAAAGTACCGTTCCTGCCGCCAATAGGAGGGCGAGGGGATGACGAGAACTGGCAAGCTGACTCAAGTCTCCGGTGGCGGTACCGACAGAAAAATAGCTACTTCCTGGACTTAGCTGCAGGTACCCGTAAGCAACCAGCGCTATCCCTATCAGGGAAATAAATACCGCCAACAAAGTGACAATTCGTCCTCGTCGCAGAGCTCGCTGCCCCCGTTCCCCGCCCAACTCCAGGGGGGAAAGCAGCAGCGCGAACACTGAAACTACACATATGGCGGCGAATACATCTGAGGGGCGATGCCAGCGCGCCACAATCACGGCTAAAGCCACCAACCACAGCACCAGCGCCGACAAATAGGTGGCTACTTCTCGCCAGCGATCCGCCGCCACCATTACCAGTGCCACCGCGGCCGCACCTGCCGTTGTGGTGTGACCGGAGGGGAAAGAGTTGGTCATATAATAGGTGATTCCGAGTGCAGGACGAGTAAGCATGCAATGCTTTAACAGCTGGGTAGTCACTGTTGCTGCCAGCACCATCACCAACATTCGCGTACCCAGGGCAAACCGGCGGCGCACCAACGCCACGATTACCGCCGCCGCAATTAGAGGTACCAAAATAAATAGATACCATTCCCGCAGTAGCACTTGATCCCAGGGAGCTAACATTTGATTGAGATCGGAGAGGGTGAACATGGCGAGAGTATCCGTTGCCTGTCCCGCGCGAGTACGCACAAAAAGCAGGTAGCAGACCGCCAGGAGTAAGGCGGCGAGGAAAGCAGCCGAAAAACGACGCACGTATCCGGCAGTTAATCTCCTTTTCACCTCGCTGCTCATGCTTTAACCTTATTTTGTCACCCCTGTAGTTTCCACAACCATTAGTTATTTAGGCACGAGTGTTAGCTAAAACTATTTTCACGGGGAAAGGAGTAACTGGTGAAGATGGAGAATCTGCTGGCGGGATTGCGCGCCTTCGGTAGCGACCAGTTACTATACGAAACCGTACTGCCTGCGCGGCGTGCTAGTTTTGCGCCTTGGCCCAGTTGGGTAAGCAAAGACCTACGGACAGTGCTTACCACCGCCGGGATAGACAGGCTCTGGGAACATCAATCTAGCTGCGCAAATGCTCTTTATAACAGCCAAGATGTGATTTTAACAAGCGGCACGGGTTCGGGAAAATCTTTGGCTGCGTGGCTAGCTTTTCTTGCCCGACGCCAAGAATCTTTAGCCGGTACCCGTCCTACCGCTCTATATTTAGCCCCCACTAAGGCGCTGGCCCGCGACCAGGCGACAGCCCTGGATCGTTGGTCTAGGCTCGGCAATCTAGATTTGCAAGTTGCGCCGGTAGATGGTGATAGCCCCGCAGAAGTAAAGAAATGGGCTCGCGCTAACGCCGAGGTGGTGCTGACTAACCCAGATTTCCTGCATTTCGCACTGCTACCTCATCATGAGCTTTGGCGTCCGTTTTTACGGGGACTGTCGCTGGTGATTGTGGATGAAGCGCACTATTACCGCGGGGTACTAGGAGCGAATGTAGCCTTAATTTTACGTCGCCTGATCCGCCTCGCGCGTAAATATCAGGCTGAACCCGCTTTCGCTTTACTCTCGGCAACTATAGCCAATCCCAAAGCTCACGCCACTAATATGCTGGGGAGAGGACGAAACTTGCAGGTTATAGACCGTGATAGTTCTGCCTCCGGGGCCCGCACTATATGGGTATGGCGCCCGCCGCTAATCGAACCTGGAGACCCTCCGACTTGGACAGAACAAAACCCGTGGGAGACAAGCGCTCTAAGTTTTAACGACGACAACTATGAGGCACACAAAGAACTGGCAGCGTTAACTAAAGAACCCACCAACCAGGAAATAGAAAATCCTGCGGAAGGACCGCGTTATCCCGCTTTCTGGGAGGGCGGGCGTCTTTTGGCACAGCTTGTAAATAACGGAGGGAGAGTGCTGGTCTTCGCGCCGTCCCGACAGGGAGTGGAAACTATCGCCCAGATCGCCCGCGATCAACTAAGCACCCGTAACCCGGAACTAATGTCGCGGGTTGCCGCATACCGCGGCGGCTACCTGCCAGAAGAACGTCGCCAGTTGGAAAAAGAACTACGGGAGGGGGGTTTACAAGGCCTTTCGGCAACTTCCGCCCTAGAACTAGGAATCGATATTTCTGGGCTGGATGCTACGATTACCTGTTCATGGCCGGGAACTCGCGCCAGTTTCTTCCAACAAATTGGCCGCTCCGGCCGCTCCGGACAAGACGGCCTGGGCATCCTGGTGGTTTCCGACAATCCTTTAGATGATTTTCTAGCCCACCATCCCGAAGAAATTTTTCGTTCCTCTGAAGCTATAGTTTTCGATACTGAAAATCCGTTCGTACTGGCTCCCCAATTGCTTTGCGCGTCCGCTGAACTTCCTTTAACCAGTGATGATACTGATTTATTTGGTAAAGCTAGTGCCCAGATCATGTCTGAGCTTCGCCAGCAAGGTTTGCTAGTAGAAAGACCGATCGGACTGTGTTTTGATATCACCAAACGTTTCTCACCTTGGCAGGCAGTAAGACTTCGCGGAGACGCTGGCCAGGTACAAATTATCGAATCTGACAGCGCCCAAGTGGTGGGCACCGTCGACAGCGCTCGTGCTGACAGCGTGTTACACCCAGACGCTATTTACGTGCATCAAGGTAAGGTCTGGCAGGTTTGTCGCCGGGATGAGGAAACCGCCGAGGTGGTTCCCGGGCCAAAGAAACTTCGTACTCGTCCAAACATGGATACCAATATTTCTATATTGGATGAGGAAGAACCTGCCATTACCAGTCACCGAGGAGTCAACTGGTATTACGGCCGAATCGAAGTGCAAACCACGGTTACTTCTTTTGATCTATTGCGCCTGCCCGGTCATGTTTATCAGGCCACTTTCCAATTGGATTGCCCCACCCGCACCCTGCAAACTACCGGCACTTGGTTCACGCTAGAAGAGAAGGTAGTTAAACAGTTGCAGCTAAATGAAGAACAATTATTGGGAGGAGGCCTACATGCAGCTGAACATGCCCTAATCGGCTTACTCCCTCTGGTGGCCACCTGTGACCGCTGGGATCTGGGGGGTTTATCTTTAACTCAGCACCCGCAAACCGGCCTGCCTACCGTGTTCATCTATGATGGTAACCCCGGGGGCGCCGGTTTTTCCCGACACGGTTTCCACCAGCTAGCAACTTGGCTTGATCTAACCTCTAAGCAAGTTAGCGCTTGTCCTTGTAAGCTAGGGTGTCCGCGCTGTATTCACTCTCCCAAGTGTGGGAATGGAAACGAAATGCTCTCTAAATCTGCCGGCCGCGACTTACTAAAATTTTTGCTAGATACCTTTAAAGGTGGGCAGATCTGCCCCTAACGCGCAGATTTTAACCGGGGTTTTGTACCGGACCGGCGCGCGCACGAACCTGAAGCTGCCAATTGAAGACGGTTTTTACCTTTACTGCGACCCGCACGTCGCGGTTATTTAATACGCAAGAATCTAACGCCACCTTATTTTCCTGGGCAACTTGGGTAGCAAGGTCGCAAGGATCGCTATTTGTACCATAAAAGTAGGCTTGTGCGGCCGCTAGCGCGGCAAAATCTGCCCCACTTTGCGCCCGTGCTTTTGCAGCTAAGACACCCCCTAATAGTCCAATCCCCACCGCTAACGCCACTAATAAAGAAATGAACCCCACTGCCCAAATGGTGGCCGACCCTTCCTCTGGCGCTGCTGGTGCTAGCTTTTTGCTACTCCGCCAGATTTTCACCGTTCCATCCCCATTGTGAGCTCCGGTTCTTTTATAGCGTTGGCGCCGCAAGTCACCGCCGGCAATATTGTTATCGAGCCTCCGAGGTGTTTACTAGCGGTGGCCTTAACCCATTGCCCGGTACTATCTACCTTCACCGTCACCCCGGCAGGGCCTTGGAAACTCTCTCCGATACTGGATCCGCGTGCGGCAGCTCGCGCCGCGTCACAAACCTGCACTTTTGCTGCTCCTACCATGCCTGTTCCCAAAGCTATTGCCGCCACAGCAACTAGGGAGGGCAGAGTTAACGCGGTCTCGACGGTAGCGTAACCACCCTGGCTTTCCCTACGCATTTGCCACAGTCGGCGCAGCCACTGCCAATACTGCGCCGACTGCGGATGTTTCCTAAATATTATTTTCACTTTAAATCGAGAGCGCTTGTTTAATAATCGCAGTTAAAGCGCTTTTTATCCCTCCTCCCTTGATTACCGCCATTAACAGACCGGCGAATGCGGCTGCCGCGAGCGTGCCGATTGCATATTCGGCGGTGGTCATTCCGTCCTCCTCGGTTTTGAGTCGTACCACCGCCTGCCGACTTTGCACCCAGACTAGGACGCGTAATGCTAAATCCTTCATCCCTTCCCCTTTCCAGTTCCTCAAGTCGTTTCGACCTGTGGTGATACCAGCATCGCGGAGGTAGAAAAAAATCAAAAAACCAAAATAATGTTCTGTGTAAAGGCTACGATTATCACCTCTTGGGGACTTGTGGGCGATAATGGGCGCATGAGCGAGCAAGCAAACCAATCCGATAAAGAACTATTTGCCCAGGCACGCAGAGCGATTCCTGGAGGAGTTAACTCTCCGGTACGCGCCTACGGCTCCGTGGGGGGAACCCCCCACTTTATTAGAGAGGCTTTCGGCGCTTATGTGCGTGATGAAGAAGACAACACTTTTGTGGATTTGGTTTGTTCCTGGGGGCCGGCACTGCTGGGACACTCCTGTCCCCCGGTGGTGCGGGCAGTGCAAGAAGCCGCTGCTAAAGGTCTCTCCTTCGGCGCCCCTACGGTAAGTGAAACCAAGCTGGCACAGGCAATTACCGCCAGGATGCCTTCCTGCGAACAAGTCCGCATGGTTTCTACCGGTACCGAAGCCACTATGACCGCGATTCGCTTGGCGCGAGGAGTAACTGGACGTGACTTAATCATCAAGTTTGCCGGCTGCTATCACGGCCACTCCGATGGTCTTTTGGCCGCCGCTGGTTCCGGGGTGGCCACCCAGGGGCTGCCTGGCTCCGCCGGGGTCACTGCGGCAGTTGCAGCCGAAACCATCGTCCTCCCCTATAACGACTTTGACGCCCTCACCGAAACTTTTGAGCGTAAAGGGGAACAAATTGCGGCAGTTATTTGTGAATCCTGCCCCGCTAATATGGGAGTCGTACCGCCACTTCCTGGCTTTAACCAGCATATTCGTGCGCTAACTACCAAGTATGGGGCGTTAATGATTACCGACGAAGTACTAACTGGTTTCCGGGTGGGACCCTCGGGGTATTGGGGTTTGCAAAATGATTATTGGATTGATCTGCCTGCTAAGCTTCCTGATTTTTCCAATGAGGACGAGCTGACTAGCTGGCGGGAAAGCCAGTTAGAAAAAATGGAGTTCGTGCCGGACATCTTCACTTTCGGAAAAGTCATCGGCGGGGGCATGCCACTGGCCGCTTTGGGTGGATCCCGCCAAATCATGGAGCAGCTGTCTCCCCTGGGACCGGTTTACCAGGCCGGAACCCTTTCGGGTAACCCACTGGCCACCGCGGCCGGTTTGAAAACTTTGGAGTTAGCCGACCACGCGGTCTATGCCCGCACTACTGCGGTTGCTGACGCTCTCATCGGGGCGATTGAACACGAGGCCGCGGAAGCGGAGGTAGCGTTGAGAGTCAACCGGGCGGGCAGTTTGTTCTCGGTGTTCTTCGGGGAAGGTCCCGCAGAAAATGGAGTAACTAATTTCGAGCAGGCAAATGCGCAGGAAACTTTCCGTTACCGCGCATTCTTCCATGCGATGGAGGAAGAAAATATCGCTTTACCACCCTCCGGGTTTGAGGCCTGGTTCGTGTCTTCTGCTCACGATGACCGCGCAGTAGGACGGATTTTGGCAGCGCTACCTTCCGCGATGCGTGCTGCCAAAGAAGCTACAAGCCATGATAACTAAGTTAAAACAGTTCTTAAGGTTGTTCTAATTAAGAACTCATCAGCCCAGGAGTTTCTTAATTTTCTAGGAACTTCGATTAAAATTCTATCGCCAAGCTTTAATGTTGTGATACAATAAAGGCGAAAGTATTGGTTGGGTTGGAAAGTTGCGAACGGATATGAGTGTTCTGCGCAAGATCAGCAGTTTTGCTGCCACCACTCTAGTGGCGGTAGCGCCGCTGTGCGTCGGCTTTTACTCTGCTCCTCTAGCCTCCGCCTCTCCTAACGACACACCAGCCACCAGCACTTCCTCTCCTACTCAAGCTACAAAGACCCAGAATCTCAGCGACTGGGCAAAAGCTAATTGCCCTGGTGGAGCCGAATTCGTTAACCAAACCAATGAAAACACCCCGATTTATTTAGGGTATGCGAACGGAAACACCTATCTGGGCTACACCGACGCCAAAAAGACCAGCATGGCTAAAGAGGGGAAAAAATTCGTTGATCCCCGTACTGATGCAAAGTACCAGGAAAAGTTTGGGACCTGCGTACGGGTAGCTGATGATCTCAGCGGGCAGGCCAGCGCGCAAGTCTTTTACGGAACCCTATTTAAGGCAGATAAATCTTCCCTATCCGCTTCTGGTTTTAGTCAGAAAACTCAGACCGTTTTTCAGGTAACCAAAGTTGTAACTTGGGTTCCAGACACCAAGGTAGAATCACGGACTCGCAAAACTAGTGGCAATTACCAAGAAATGCCCTACTCTGTCTCCAAGGGGAAATCCGATAGCGGTTTTAAAAATCTTTCCCCCAGCTTTGAGACCTCCATTGACCTGCGCTTTAGCCAGTCAGGGTTTTACACCGTTTACATTAAAGCCATAACCACCGACCCGCAGAATCCTGACAAGTCTTACCAGGCTGAGATGGCCTACACTTTTATCGTCGGTAAAGAAGCTGCGGTTCCACAAGATCTACAAGATATTGTCGATGGGAACACCGGGGAAGAGCCGGGAACCACCCCCACCCCGAATCCAGGGGAAACTACTCCTGACACTCCCACCCCGAACCCTGGTCACGAGGGTGGAGATACCAAACCTGGCACTGAGCCAGGAACTAACCCCACCCCCG
>CAMYAU010000072.1 GCA_947253735.1 uncultured Varibaculum sp.
TAATGGTTTGCTTATCAAAGTGGAGGGCGCGCATCCGTTTCCGGGTCAGCTTCGCCCCCACGATTTCGTGGTGATGGAAAGAAACTGTGCCATTACTTTCAAACCGGCGAGTGGCAGGTTTGCCCACATCATGCATGAGGGCGGCGAAACGCAAAATAAAATCGGGACGCGGCACTTCCCCCTCCGGACCGGTCTCTAAAGCAATCGCCTGATCCACCACGGTCAAGGTATGTTCATAAACATCCTTGTGGCGACCATGTTCATCTACAGTCGCGCGCAAATTCGCCACTTCCGGTAGCACCATCGCCGCCAGACCCGTATAAACCATCAGTTCTAAGCCTTTGCGCGGATTTTTACCCACCATCAAGGCTTCCAGTTCGGAGCGTACGCGCTCGGGGGAAACAATCTCGATGCGGCTCGCCATATTTTCCATAGCCGCCATCACCGGCATGGTCACATCTAAGTCCAGCTGGGAAGCAAAGCGAGCAGCTCGCATCATTCGCAGCGGGTCATCATCGAAAGATTGCTCCGGGGAAACCGGGGTGCGCAACTGGCCGCTGACTAGATCGGCGATCCCCTGATGGGGGTCTACTAAGGTTAAATCTGGCAAGCGCAGTGCCATTGCGTTCACCGTAAAATCCCGGCGCGTCAGGTCGCCCTCTAAAGTATCCCCAAACTGAACTGCCGGTTTGCGGCTGTCTTTTTGATATTTATCGCTGCGATAAGTAGTTACTTCTACGGTTAAACCCGCTTTATGAGCACCGATAGTGCCGAACTCTTTACCCATTGTCCACACGTTGCCCGCCCAGTTTTTCAAAATCTGTTCGGTTGTATCTGGGCGTGCCGAAGTCGCCAGATCCCAATCGTGAGGTTTGCGGCCACACATCGCGTCCCGTACCGGCCCGCCTACCAGGGAAAGCTCCTCACCTTCGGCAGTAAACAAGTCGGCAAGCTCACGGATTTGTACCGGCAAATGTTCTAGGGCGCTCAGCATATTCTTGAGGGCAACAGCAGCGTTTTCCGGCAACTGCACCTGAGTAGCGGGCAGGCCAGCAGGATCCTTAGCGAACTTCAGATTTTTATTCATTGTTTCCAGATTGCCAGAAACCAGACCACTCTTCCAAGTGGCAAGCTGTTAGCCCCCGCTAAGAGCGCAAGGTAGCATTAAAGACATGTCCGTTCGCAATTCGTATCGTCGCCGTCGCCGCGCAGGATCCCGCCGCGCCGGTTCCTTACCAATTGTTGACGAGACTTCTGCCGGCGGTTTGGTAGTAAAGGTCGAGGACCGTCAGGCTTTCGTGGCTTTAATCGCGCGTCGTAACCGCAATGGGGAAATCGAGTGGTGCCTGCCGAAAGGGCACTTAGAGGAGGGGGAAACTGCGCAGCAGGCCGCCCGGCGAGAGATTTTTGAAGAAACCGGCATCAAAGGAAAAATAATTGCTCCTCTGATTTCTATCGACTACTGGTTTGCGGGGGCAGGTCGGCGCATCCACAAAGTGGTACACCACTATCTGCTAGAGGCCACTGGGGGCACTATTACCGTCGACAATGATCCCGATCACGAAGCCGAGGCTGCCGCTTGGGTACCCCTGGAAATGGTTTCCAAAGTGCTGGTTTATCCCAATGAACGCAAAGTGGTGGCTACCGCCTTGGAACTATTAGAGATTGAGGGTTAGGGTGGCTATCTCACGGATGGGAAACAGGGTTATCTGGGCGCTATTCCTCTCTTTCCTCCTGCTTACCAGCAGTTTTTATCCCGGGAGCGTCCTCGTAGCTAAAGCTGCCCCCCAATCATCAACACCGAACCTTACTGTAGTTATCACGGCAATTACCCCCGATACGCTTTCCTATCAAGAGCCTTCGCATTCAAAAATAGAAAAAGTAACGGTAAAGGGTTTTGTCAGTAACCCTAGCGACACGACTGCAAATAATATAAATGTGCACGTAGCTACAACTTCCCGGTTAGGACAGGACGCAGAAACTATTCACTCCTGGGTTAATGGCAAGTCCGATAAAGGGATGGGAATTTTACGCAGGCAAGCAAATAAACCCCTCGGACACCTAGGACCAAAGAATACGGTTAGTTTTGAGGTCGAGATTCCCGTTAATGCGCTTCCCACCGCAAATAAGTACAGTTTGGGGAGCCTGGGAGTGGAGGTTAGCGCCTTCGCCAGGGATGTTAAAAGCAATAATATTATCTCCGATCGCTCTCTGATTTTGTATGCACCGACAGAAAAACCGCAGGCCCGCAGCCCCTTAGCAATAGTGGCTCCGTTATCGGCCTCTTCCCCAGAAATGGCTAAATGGTTAGCAACCGGAGGGGCGGGTAGCGAAGCTACTGCGAGTAACCAAGCAATTAAGCGGGCAAACAGTCCTTTAAAAACCATTAACGCCAACGCAAAAATCCTGAGTAACTTGTCGGCAACTGGGATTACTTGGGTGATAGATCCGGCAATCTTACAAGCAGATTCTCCTCTTCTTACCGGTAGTTTTGCTCCTTTACCGCAAAAACCAGCTCCCCTACGTCTTGACCCAGTGATGCTGAGTGCCCTAAAAACCGCGCAAGCTAAAGGTGCCAGTCTTTCTCTTGATTTGTGGGGAGCACCCGACTTGGTGCAATTGGATGAAAAAGCTCTGGCCAAAGCAGCAGAAGGTAACCGTCAGCTGGGAACGCTACTGGAAAATCAAGTAACCCTGGCTCCCAGCACTATTTTTTTGGCCAACCCCCACTGGGCTTCCCGCACTGATGCTATCTGCGAGCCTCCCGACACCCGATTGAGCGGGGGATGCGCGCTAGTTACCGGCGGGGATCGTCTAGAACTTACTCGCAACCTAAATTATCAACCTGACCTGCTGGGACAGGTGCAAACTAACGGCAAGACCCGGAGTTTTTTGGTAGATCACGGAACCTTATCGGCACTTCTAACCTCCACTTCCGCCGAGGAGGAGTTTACAAATACCCAGGTGGCACGAGCTATGCTAGCCGCAATCAACAGCGAACGCCCTGCTCAACCTAGACTGATAAACATAGTTTTACCTAATGGAGCCATAAATTCTGACATTACCCAAAAACGTTTAGTAAAAATTCTTAGCGATTCCTGGGTGGAAGGCACCGCTTTGCCGCAAGCTCTCGGGGCTGATCCGACGCTAGTAACTTTAGGAACCAATCCGGAAAACCAGAGCCTAGCACCGGCTACCCCAGGATCTTTAGGAGTCGCCGGGAGTTCTCTACACCGCACGACTAACGCCCTAAACAGTGCTCGTCAAAGGGTATTGCCCTCCTTGCAAGAAATAGCGCAGGATGACCAGCGAATAACTACCCCTCTTTACCAACAGCTTCTGCTTTCCACCTCGCGGGGAATGACTGTAGCAGAACGTAACCGGGCCATAACTAATGCCGGCGGACAGCTAGATCTATTAGCACAGGCGGTACAAATTCAGACTTCGTCGCAAATAAATTTGATTTCGAGCAGCTCCCAAATACCAATCAAGGTGCTAAATCGGCTTCCAGTTGAAGTCAATGTGCGTCTGCAATTACGTCCTACCGATTCTCGCCTGCGGGCAAAATCTGCAGTAGCGGTCAATCTTGCCCCGAAAGGTTCTAAAACCGTGAAAATTCCGGTGAACGCGGTACGTAATGGGAATGTCCGGGCCAAAGTGGCAATACTTCCGCAGACCGGTAATCTAGTTCTTAATCATCAACAACAAATTGACCTGCGTATTCGCACCGGTTGGGAGGATAAAATTTTTCTTGGTTTTATTTTTAGCGCGACAGCTGTTTTTGTAGTTGGTCTGATGCTTAATTTCCGCCGCGGCACTCGGATGGAACGAAAATAGCTTAAAGGAGGAGGAATTGAGCAGCGAGGACGAAAAAGTCAACCCCGAAATCAAGGGCATCAAAAAAATTAATGTAGCTCGCGCCTCGGGAATCATGGTAGCGGGTACGATGGTGTCCCGCCTTCTCGGTTTCGTACGGGCAGCGCTGCTTATCGCTCTGATTGGCTCGCTGGGGGCTAATGATGCCTTCCAGGCCGCCAATAACCTCCCGAACATTATTTATAATCTGCTAGCGTCCTCGATTCTCTCGGCAGTGCTGGTACCCCAGATTGTGCGGGCTCTGCAACGAAAAAATTCTGACGAGTTTATCAACCGGCTGCTAACCCTATTCACAACCGGTCTATTACTGCTAACCCTGGTATGTGTAGCCCTTGCACCCTTATTTATCACCTTATTTGCCGCGAAACTTGATCCCGGTTGGAAACAGTTGGCGATTACTTTTTCTTACTGGTCGCTGCCACAGGTATTTTTCTATGGACTTTATTCTCTTTGGGGACAATTCCTAAACGCTAAAGGCTCCTTCGGTCCCTATATGTGGGCACCGGTAGTAAACAACATGGTGGGGATTGCTGGAATCTTTATTTTCTGGAGGGTGCTAGGCACCGAAGCAGATTGGGCAAAAGACCCCAACGTGTGGACCGGAGAACCAATTATTTTATTGGCCGGTATTTCCACGTTAGGAATCGTGGTTCAGGCATTAATTCTGCTGATTCCTCTGCGCCGCACCGGTTTTAAAATGCGCCCAGTTTGGGGCATTCGTGGTTACGGTCTAGGGGAAGTTTCCCGCACCGCTATTTGGGCTTTTTCAGCTTTGTGCGTTGCCCAATTGGGCTTTTTGGCTCTGTCTAACGTGGCAGCGGCAGCTAATGGTTTCGCCGTCAAGCATCAGGTAACTATTGCCACTACTACCGCCTATAACACTGCCTACACGGTGTACATGATTCCGCAATCGATGATTGTTACCTCCGTGGTTACCGCCCTATTTACCTCGATGAGCGCGATGGTGGCGGTCGGGCAAATCTCTAAGTTACGAAAGCAATTCCTGACTACCCAGCAGGGAGTTTCGTTAATCACGGTGTTGTGTGCCGCGTTAATTGTGGTATTGGCGCTGCCGATAATGCAGGTAATCATGCCTACCACAGCTCTTGCTTCAGTTAAGGTTTTCGCCCAAGTTCTAGCGATAATGGCTATAGGAATCCCCTTCTTGGGGATTTTCAATCTTTCGCAGCGACTATTATTAGCATTTGCCGATGCGCGCAGCACTTTTCTAGTGCAAATCCCGATGACGATATGTACCTTGGTTGCTTGCGGATTAACCGTGCTGTTCCTACCTGCACAGTACTGGGTTATGGGAGCAGCAGCGGGAGAACAACTTTCATACGTATTCGGGGTGGGACTGACCCTAAGGAGACTGCACACTCAGCATTTACCTTTAGAATTTACCCGCCAAATGTGGCGTTCCTTCTGGACGATACTTTTGGCCGGAATTGGCTCTGGGTGTGCTGGCTGGCTGCTATTGCATTATTGGGGTCCGCTTTCCGGTGGTGATTATGACCCGGCATTAACCCATATTTCTGGTGCTTTAGCACGAGTATTCGCGGTCAGCCTGGTTATGACAGTGCTTTACTTAGGTCTGCTACTGGCCTGGCGTTCCCCCGCCCTCGCTATTTTAGCGGTTCCTACGTGGAAAAAACTTCGCCCTGGCAAACCCCTACCGCGGCTCCTGGCTTATGAAAAAGGAGAAGCGGATACCTCCGAACAATTAGCTGGCGATGAGACTGCCAAAAGCGGGATAAACTTGGAGGAGAGCATCCCCTATCCATTGGATACAGAAGATGAAGCTAGCACCGGTAGGGTAAATCAGGAACAGCCAACTAAAGCAGATGAGGAACCGCTGTTGCAGCCTCGAAATGAACTAAGTAAGGAGGATGAGGACCAAGTGGCCAGTGAACATCCTGAACCCCAGGTGACAGCTATTAGCTATAACGCCGACGGATACGTTAACTTGCAATCCGGTATGACTTTGCATTTCCCCGGTCAAACACAATTTTCATTGCTAACTCTCGGTCAGCGTCTAGCGGGAGAATTCCTACCGGAAAAGGATGCTTGGGCGGTTAGCGATGAAACCGGTAGACCTGCAGAACTGCTGGTCATGCAAGGTAAACGGGAAAACACCCGGGAATACTATTCACGTCTACAACAGGTTAATGCCCCAGGGCTTCAGGAATTTATTTGGATCTGCTCCGAACCGGTAGACGCAGTCTTATTACAGGCCACCCCGGATCGTCCCCTCAGCGACCTGGTTGGATCGGGAATGCCTGCCCCGGTAATCCGATCTTTAATTTCACAGGTAAGCGAAGGTTTATCGCAACTCCATGAGGCCGGTCTAGCGCATGGTGCTATCGATCCTTCCCATATTTTGGTCTCCCCTACCGGGAAAGTGATTATCCGTCTAGACGTCGCCGATCAAAACGCATCCGCTGATTTAATAGCAACGCAAACCCGCGACGGCCAGCGAGTTCTGGAACTGCTCTATTTCTTGACTAGCGGTCAACATGACCAATTACTGAAAGCAAAAGCAGGCGAAAAGCTGCTTCCGCCTTCTGATTTCCATCACGGCAATGACGTGGATTTAGATGCGGTCGCCCTGGCGGGGGCGGCGATGCCCTCTCCTCGCCTGTGCCAGGCCATTCGTGAGCAACTTGGATCAGCCGAATTGGCGCCGGTAGCAAAGTGGTTAGCTACAAAGGATTCAGAAACGAAGACAGCAGCCGAAGGATTACCGGATGCATCCGTAACTGGCCAAGAGAAACTACCCTCAGCATTTATAGAAACTGACGCAGTTACCGGGGGTGAAGAAAACGATACTGAGACAAATCCAAAGGGTAATCTTTTAGCTATGGAGGTTCCTTCTTCAGCTCGTGCCGTAAAACCAGTACAGCCCCCGGCACCCGAAATTTCTGGCCATCAAGATCAACCTTTTGAAGAGTCGGCTAAAACTCAGGCGATTCCGGTTACAGAGATGCAGAAAATGAATTTAAATCCACAGGAAGAAAAGGCGGGGGCTGATGCTTGGGTACCAAAGGCGGTTAGTTCACAGGAAGCCCGGAAAGGATCCATCTGCCCCCCACCAAATTTCTTGGGTCGCCTAAGTGCCAAAGAACCGGGTAAAGAAGCGGGACAAATCCCCACGCTCGCGGCCCCCGATTCGCCGGCTCAAATGCTAGAAGACCCGAGTGTAGAGACAAAAGAAACCACGCCTGTAAAGAAACAAAAGTTTTCTAAAAATCCCAAAAAGGCAGCGAAACAGAAAGCAAAATTAGCAGAAAAAGTAAGTAGGGAAACTCAAAAAGCAGCTCGCAGAGCCGAACATAAACAAAAGCGAGAACAACGACGCCAGGAAAAACTCTCCCACCTGTCTCCTAAAGATTTAGAGCCGGTTAACGCTACCCGCAGGGTAGTAATTTCTAGCTTGCTGGGAATGGCTATTCTCTTTGTCCTTTCAGTGGCAGTATTAATTTTTTGGCCGCAGCACACCCCGCCAGTAGCCCAGCCCTCTTCCTCGCAAACCCAAAAAGTTTCCCCCCAACCGGCACCGGTAACTAAACCTGCAGAGATTGCCGGGGTAGCTTCTATCGATGCCGAAGGTAATGATACTGAGCACCCTGAGCTTGCTGACCGAATGATTGATGGAAATGAAAACACCTGGTGGCGATCCCGTTTCTTCCGTAACCCGAAGCTAGGGGACCGCAGCGGTTTTGGGGTGGTAGTCACTTTGAAAGAACAGGCAAATATTTCTGAGATTCAGTTAAAAACTAATGCGCAAGGCGGAAAGATAGAGGTACGCACGCTACCAGAAACGGGACTCCCGCGTGATGGTAAAGTCCTGGCTACCGGAAGTTTCGCCGATACGGTTAACTTGAAACTGAACCCCAAAG
>CAMYAU010000073.1 GCA_947253735.1 uncultured Varibaculum sp.
ATCGGCAAGCACACCACCACCTCCGATTAAGAAGGAGGCGGCAATGCTATCCGCTAAGGAGCCCAGCATGCTCGCGGGAATCACCACGGTTTCAGCGCGCGCCATCCAGACCATTGTGGCTGCTACCACCGGGCAGCGCATCAGTGTTCCCAATGAGCTAATAAAAGTTAGTACCCACGATGACCGGGGATTATTGGGGATAGATATTTCTTGTCCTCTGGACTATGACTCTCTGGACACCATTGGGCAGACCCCGGGTAGTTCGGTGTTTTCACTGGCAGACCAGGCGCGCAAAGATATCATCACTCGCGTTAGCGAAATCGCGGGGGTGAAAGTAGGGCGAGTAAACCTACGACTAACCGGACTACATAGATATACAGAAAAGAGGCGGCTGAAATGAGCAAGAAAGCTAGCCGACCTCGCCTGTATGTATCCTATCTGATCCGGCGAGAAACCCACTCTTCCCGGGCATTAATCAGCGTCTTCCTGGCGTTGGTCTTGATTGCGGGGATAGGATATTTAGCTACCGAGGGAGTGCTATCCGCGCTAGGACGCCCTTCCCTGTTTGCCACTCCCCAAGAGCTGTGGGAGCAAGCCCCTGCCGCTTTGCAGGAAAAATATCGTCCCCTAGTAATCATCGTGGGGGTGGTAGTGGCGATTTTTGGGTTGCTGCTGCTAGCCAAGGCCATAATGCCCGGTACTTTAAGCAAACATGCCTTAAAGGACGAACGCACCGCCTACGTGGCTGATGACTCGGTAATTGCCTCCGGGGTTTCCCGCTTGCTACGTGAAGAGGCAGGTCTTCCTGCGGGAACCGTGTCTACCGCGGTTAGTAAGCGGCGTTCGCTAAGCACTATTACCCCCAGTACCGGTCACCCCCTAGATCAAGGGAAGATGACGCAGTTCGCGAAGGACGAAGTGGCTTCCTGGCAGCTGCAGCCGCGGCTAAAAACCACTGTTAAGGTCGCGAGTGAAGGGAGGCTGGAGAAGTGAAGAAACTACCGCGGGTATTGAACCGGATTCTGCTGTTCGTTTTCGGTCTGCTTTTCCTAGCTACCGGGACACTACTGGTGGGAGCATCCACCTATGTGCCGCTGCGTGAGCGAGCGCTTAAATATCGCTCACACCTGGACGGTGAATATACTTCGCTAGCGGGGCAAGCGACCTTTAAAATTTCGGGGCAACAGTTTTCCTGGGTCCAGGTCGGAGTAATTATGGTCGCCATTATTCTCGTCCTCTTGCTGATCATCTGGATATTTTCCCAAGGGGGCGGCAGGATTCGCTCCCTGGCTTTAAACGAAAGCGGGAAGGATTCCGAAAAAGAAGGGGAGGTTACCGCCGAACTGGGGTTACTCCGAGACATTATCGAGGACAAAGTCAGCGATAGCCGCTGGATCTCGTCTTTGAAAGTGGCTTCTTGGGACGTGAAGAAACGCCCCGGACTGCTAATAAGTGCCGCGGTTTATAAGGGAGCTAACCCCCGGGAAGTAAAGACCGAAATTGATGGCGCGATTGCGAAGTTAGACCAAGTTTTAGGAATAAAAATACCGGTTCTGGTGCAGATAACCACGAACTGGCGAAGTAGCTTAGGGTCTGCGGACCGCGTAGATTCCGACAAATAAAAGGAGAAGAAAATGGGAATGGAAGACAAGATTAAGAACACCGCCGAGGACTTGGGGGGAAAAGCTAAAGAAGCTGCCGGCAAAGTTAGCGGCGACAAGAACGTAGAAGCCGAAGGCAAAGTTGATCAGGTCAGCGCAGAAATCAAAGAGAAAGTTTCTGAGTTTACCGACAAAGCAAAGGATATGGCTGAAGAAGCTGGCGCGAATCTGAAGGCTGCTGCCGAAAAAATCAAGGAAAGTTTTTCTAACGATAAGTAAATCTAGAGAACACTGAACTTTAACGTAGCTAATTCAAGGATCGGGAGGCAGCCGCCTCCCGATCCTTTTTCACTGTTTCCTACGCTTTCCTGCTAGTCATCCTCGCTCTCTCAGGCTGCAACAGGCTACAACTATTCCAGTAGAGAAGGTGAAACTTTAGTTTCGTCGCCAATGCGCATATCTGCAATCTTCCCCGCTGCTCGCAGCTCTTTTAAGCGCGGAACCACCCGTCGACAAATCCCCCAAGGATCAATCGTGTTTAGGTAAATCCGGGTACCGCCCTCGAAACCAGCCAGAGTAGAAATCCGCCACTTAACCAAGATCCGCCAACGCATCGGAGTCGAAACCGATAGCGGACGGTGATACCACTCTTCATTACAGGGAACATCTGCCCCGGTAGCTGCATGAATAGCATGCAAAATATCGGATACCGCCCGAACTCTCTTTTCTCCCGCATCCCACGGATCACAGGGTTTACCGAGAGGCCAAACTGCAATTGTGGGATAGCGATGCCCCACCCCAGCCATCGCAATCGCGTCCTCGTTTTGCGCCAAAACCAGGCCGCGAGTAGCCCGAATTTTCAAGATCGTGTGATAAATATCGGGGTCTTTACGCAAACGCTCACGTTCCTGCGCGGTCTGAACCGGAAATTCATCAATTGCCACCAGCTGTTTATGCAGGTGATCGAAACTAGCGCCCGCAGGTTTTAACCAGTTTTGGAAAGCAGCCACGTACTTGACTGCAGGATCTAGGTTGTAAAGATCGCGCAGCGTCCGGGCAGTAAAAGCAATATAGGCATGATGCTCCTTGGGGGTAAGAGTACCTGCCGAAGCCAACTGGGAAGAGTCCCTCGCTCCCGGAACAAAATGCCGATTAGCCACAATCAGGTCATGCCCGCCTGAAAAGAAGGAATTGGCATGCCCCAGCATCTCCGATTCGCTCATGCTGTCTATTTCCGCATCATTCATTCCGTATTGATGCAGTTTAGCCCGAACTACCCGCAACACATGATCATATCCGGTAGGGGTAGACAGGTATTCCGCCAGATGCTGACGTTCCTTATCAGAAGGCTGGTGTCCATGATTCAGGTTCCAGTATTGATAGGAAACAATCTCGAAAAGGTTGGGAATCCGGCGAAAATCGGAGGGGTATTGGCTTAACTGATCAGCTGCTAATCCCTCTACGATCCGAAAATCCCCGCAGCTACTGGTCTTGTCAGCCGGTAATTCTTGATCTCCCAGGACAATCCGAGATTTCTCGGGAGGGGTTTCCAGATAACGATCGGAGCAAAACGCACAGGTAGAAGTATGGTCTTTGACGCTAATAGGCGTGGGGTTAACCTGGGGTTTAGCCAGAGGGCGGTGCCCGCGCCCCGGCACGGTCCACACCTCGGTTCCGGTCAACTGATTCCGCTGTTTAACGGTTCCATCTGCTAGTTTAACTAGGGCGCGTGCCGCTTCTGCTTCCTCTTTTGCCATACTTCCACCCTAGTTGTCCGCACCTAATTTTTCGTTCACTCTCAGCGCGTGTAGGTCAGATACCTTAAAACTGCTTGGCCTGGTTTATAGTGAGCGGAAGGAGAGGAGGAAAGTTGATCAAGTATTTGGGATCTAAACGAAACCTGGTGCCAGCTTTGGGAGCTATTGCTACTGCTGCCGATGCCCGCACCGCCCTCGATTTGTTTTCAGGTACTACTCGGGTTGCTCAAGAGTTCAAACGCCGCGGAATCTTCACCACTGCCTGCGACCTAGCCTCCTATAGCTATCAATTGGCGCGTACTTATATCGAGACCGATGCGAACACGGTAGATTATCAGGCTTTACGCGCACACCTGGCGACAATGGCTAGTTTGGAAGGCAAAAATGGTTATTTTACGGAAACTTTTTGCCGCCAGGCACGGTTTTTCCAGCCTCATAATGGAGCACGCATTGATGCTTGCCGGGACTATCTGGTTACGCTGCAAGATGATCCGTTATTCGCGATACTACTAACCTCCCTAATGGAGGCGGCGGACCGGGTAGATTCCACCACCGGAGTGCAGATGGCATATTTGAAAAAGTGGGCGCCGCGTTCCTATAACCAGTTAGAACTACGTCTGCCAGAATTAATTCCGGGCCAGGGGCAAGCGTTACAAGGCGACGCCCTCAAGCTAGTTGACCAGGTACCCGATGTAGATCTTGCCTACCTAGATCCTCCTTATAACCAGCATCGATACTTCACTAACTACCATATTTGGGAGACCCTGGTGCGTTGGGATGCCCCGGAAGCCTACGGGGTGGCGCGCAAACGGGTGGATGCCCGCGGCGATCAGCACCGTTCAGTTTTTAATTCCAAGCGCACTATGGCACAAAGTTTCTTTTCTCTGCTGGGGCGGGTACGCGCCAAAACCATCGTGGTTTCATATAACGATGAAGCCTGGATTAGTGAGGACGAGATGATTAACGCCATCTACCAGGCAGGGTTTGCACAGGTAG
Organism: uncultured Varibaculum sp.; assembly: GCA_947253735.1. Taxonomy (GTDB): domain Bacteria; phylum Actinomycetota; class Actinomycetes; order Actinomycetales; family Actinomycetaceae; genus Varibaculum. The sequence continues at coordinate 4,355 of CAMYAU010000073.1, forward strand.
AGAAATTTTCATTTTCGCACCCCCGTTATGTAGGGGCAAAAATTGGGATCTATGATCCCCGAGGGAAAAAAGTGGGGAAACCGGGGGCAGCCCATAACACTGAAAATGTGTTTGTTGGCGGCAACGCTACCACCTTGTCTCAGATCAGCGCGGCTTTATCTCCCTAAACCTGCTTGCAGCTGAAGAAAAGTTTAGTACTGCAGCCAGCCTTTAGCTTGCTCGGAGAGTTGCTGCAGCAAAGATATTGCTTCTTGCGCCCGCGCCGCCGGCACCATCAGATGATCATGATACAGGCCAGATAAAACATTACAGGGAATAGATTGGCTAGCCAGCTGAGAGGCCACTGTAAAAGTCAGCCCGGTTTCTTCTAGGGAAACGTCACAGTCTAGAGTAATGCGGCGATAAATCTTTTTCCCCTCGGCCAGACCTTTCGCTTTCGCCTGCTCCAAAGGCACGATTAGGGTGAGCCCTTCTGCTTCTTTTATTTGAGCGAATGGCTCCAAACCTGCGGGCAGGCCATCCCGCTCCGACAAGAACACATACTTGCCAAACATGTGGGGACGCAGCTTAGACAACGCTAGGTCAAAGTCAGAATAAGAGCTCATAGTTTTAAAGTAGGGGGCAGGAGGCTACCCGTGCTTACTAGTCTCACTCTACGGTCGATTTTTCCTAATTTATGCTGGTGAATAACAAAACTTTCAGGTAGCATTCAGCAACTTCTTTTAAAATGCTGGCTTGCTAAACTCGAGAGTGAAGAAAAGCTACACCTACTTTCCGTCTAACTTCATCCAGGAGCCAGAGTTAAGACATCCTCCGGTAAACACTCATAACTGCTCTAGCCACCGCCGAAGGTGCCTCTAAAGGAACCAAATGCCCCGCACGCGGCACCGAAACTACCCGGGTGCCTAGAGCCTTAGCCATCGCCTCAGCTTGGGCAGCAGTAGAGTTTTGATCTTGTTCCCCGCGCACCACCATTGCCGGGATCTTTGCTCGTCCCAGCGTCTCCAGGCGGCCCGGACGGGCAGCCAAAGCACGCTGCGCCCAAGAAATAGCCTCCCCGGGAGCCTCATTAATCCATTTTTCCATCAGCTCTGGAATCTTCGGAAAATCCGTAAGCGTTTCCTTGGCCAGCATGGTGGGAATCGACTTTATTAGTTCCTCTTGCGCGCGCCCTACCAAAGCACCAATCGCCATCTCGGTACGCGCCGCCCGCGCGGCGGGGGTGTCGATCTCCGCTTTAGTACCTACCAGCACCACTCCGCCTACTAGCCGGGGATGGCGTTCAATCATCGCCTGTGCGGTATATCCTCCCATCGAGTTCCCACACACCAGTACCCTTTCGGCCCCCTCGGTTCGTACCGCCTGCGCTACATAATCAGCATAGATTTCTAGCGAGGGCGGATCTAGGGGGATCGGGGAATGTCCAAACCCGGGAGGATCAATCGCGATTACCGGCACGCCCTCGAAACGACGGGCTACGCTTTCCCACATCCGGTGGTCATAGGGAAAAGCCGCCAATAAAACCACAGCGGGGGTGCCCGCCATTCTGTGCGCATCACGCGTAAAAATCGCCACGTTCATATGCCCATCTTCGCACAGGAGTGCCCACTTACTAGCCTAAACCGGCCGCGAAAAGAAGGGTTTTAAAACTTACGGTTTTCTAGAGTGCCAAAACTTGGAAAGCTTTAGAGGCCGCGTTCCCAGCAGGAACGGTGCCAATGACGACGTTGCTCCAAACCTGCTTGACTACCAAAAAGAGAGTCGGTCCGCCAAGCCACCACATGTGCCTGCCCAATCTGGATCTCTTGGCTGCAACCCGGGCAGCGATAAGTCTTACGCGCCTGCGAAAGATATTGCACTCGATAGTCGCCATCAGCACGACAAACCGCCCGCGGCATGGAGGCCAGGGAATCCATCCTTAAAGGCCGATGCTCGCCCCAGGGACGCTTACGGGAGCGCCTCGCCATTTAAAATACCCGGGATCCGCGTTTATAAACTTCCATGGGGTTCAAATCCGCATCGGTAATCAGCAAGTCAGCGAACTTGCCAGGAGCTACTTCTCCTAACTGCGGATTACCCAGGATCTTTGCCCCTTGAGTTGAAGCACAATAAACCGCATCTACCAGTGGAATTCCCGCTTTGTGAGCTATTTTTACCTGATTAATCAAGTGAGAAGTTCCCCCCGCAAGTGCTCCGCCCTGCTGACTTAAAGTAGCTACGCCCTCTTTAACGGTTACCGCTTGCCCCCCGAGGACGTAATCGCCATCTCCCAAACCGGTAGCAGCCATCGCGTCGGTGACAAATACCATCTGTTCTCGCCCAATCAATTCATACACATTGCGCACTAGAGAGGGAGCGACATGGACACCATCGGCTATGAGCTCTACGATCACGCCTCCCCCAGCCGCATCAGCCAAGATCTCTGGAACCGGACCGGGATCACGGTGATGCATCGGCGCCATCCCGTTAAATAGGTGGGTTACCGTGGCATGCGGGCACCGGGCTCGCGCGGAATGCTGCAGGGTTTGCCGCACCTCGATCAGGGCATCTCGCATCTTTTGGGAACTGGTGTCAGTATGTCCGAAGGAAGGCACCGCTCCACCTGCGATCAAAGTCTCGGCCACCCCGGAAGGACCCATCGCATAGGGCTTTTCGGGCGCAAAAGTCATCGATACCGCGTATCCGCGCGAAACAATCAGTAACTCACGTGCCAAGGGGGCATTAGGAGCTTGAATATGCGCCGGATCTTGCGCGCCGCAATGCCCCTGGGCAACGAAGGGTCCCTCAAAATGAATACCCGCAAGTTTGCCGTCCTCGCATAGCTCCGCCAGCATCTCCGCTTTTTCTCGCAGAACCATTGGGGATTGCGTTACCAGAGAGCCTACCAAAGAGGTTGTTCCCCAACGTAGGTGTTCCGACACCGCTGCCAGTGCCTGTTCCTTGGTTTGTGCATCAGGGAAAGACACACCCCCTCCGCCGTGACAGTGCACGTCAATCAGACCAGGAAGCACATACCGATCGTCGCTGGGGGCAGTGGCCGCCAAAATTTCGTCACCAAAACCGGCCTCTTTTGCAGCGGTTGATTCCCCGATCCAAACAATGGCATCTCCGGAAACTACCACGGCCCCATCGGTAATGATACGATTCGCGGTTACGACTCGTCCCCGTAGTGCGAAAACTTCATTCATAGCTGCAATGCTCCTGCCGGATAAGTTCTATTTTGTTGCTTAAAACAGGCGCGATTCCGCGTCGTCTACCCCTCGCATCGTATCGTAATCCAAGGTTAGACAACGAATCCCCCGATCTTCAGCAAGCGTCCTGGCCTGGGGTTTGATTACTTGCGCCGCAAAAATTCCTCGCACTTCCGGCATAATCGG
>CAMYAU010000074.1 GCA_947253735.1 uncultured Varibaculum sp.
CTGCCGCAGAGTTGGGGCAAGATTACCAGCCTGGGAGACAACGCTTTCCAGGGAAATAGACTACGTTCATTACCGGCTTCCTGGGGAGAAGTTGCAGAACTGGGAAGACAAACCTTTGATACCAATCAGTTGCTTGCACTACCAAAAACTTGGGGGAAAATTACCGAGATTCCATATTATTGTTTCTCTGATAATAAGCTGCGTTCCCTTCCCGAGGATTGGGGGGAAGTAAAAGAGATTGGTGACAATGCTTTTTCACTTAACCGTATTTTAACCCAGATTCCGGACAACTGGGGAAAGGTAGAGTTGCTTGGCGGCGCCGTTTTTGCCAATGCGGATAATCTGAAGAAGATTCCGGATTCCTGGGGCAAGGTTAGGAAAATTGGGGGAGGTGTTTTTGCTGATACCAAGGTTCGCGCTCCAGTTTTCACAGTTCCTGAGGAAGAACTGGAAAGAACCGTAAAAATGCTGACAGCTGATCGTGACTTTCGAGACAATATATTGTACGTCCCCGGCCCGCTGTATTTGCGGCCGGAATCGGGTAAGAATCCTGCGGGAGTAGCCTCCGTTCCCGGAAAGATCATTATTTTGGTGGACACGCGGGTTAAAGCAGAATATGTCGATGAAAATGGTAATCCCCTCCATGAGCCCACCGACCAGGTAATCGATACTGCTAATGGGGCGCATGAGTACGATGTCGTACCTCCCCTGATTGAGGGATATTCGCTGCCGGCGGTGCAGACCGTTCCCTTAGACGGGATAGATAAAAATCTTAAGTTCGTGTATAAGCCGATACCAGCCGAACTCAAGAATAAAACCTATGCTTATTTGGGGCTAGTGGGGCGGTTAATGAATGAACCCAAGGATGGGGACGGTAATTACCCGGCTTCGGATACTTTGCGGGAGCAAATTGGTAATAAGCTGCGCACTGACCTTACCTATGGGGGAGATGCGCAGGCGACTTTGCAGAACGGAACTATCCGGATAACTTTCGATTCCGAAAAGGTAGAGTTCGTGGAAGCAGGGATCTCGCCCGGTTCCTCCTTTACTTCCGCAAAGGTAGTCGCCCCCGGGGTCTTGGATGTGAAAGTTAAACCCAAGTTTGGTGGTGATACAGGAGTTACGATTCCGATTCACTGGCGTTTAAAGAAACGGGTGACGCCCGCGGATGGTTCTTTTCCGCTTAAAGCCACGTTGCTAGAAAAGGTCGGCGATGGTCTTTTCCCGGTGAAGCCGGCTGCTAGTTCTAAGACCGGTCCGGTTAATTTGGAAGGCTATTACCTGATGCCCCAGTTCGAAAAGACTGTGGGCTGTTACCGTTCAACCTGTCGCAACTACACGCAAGATGATAAGGGCAATGTGGCAGAAAGCGGGGAAAATGCGGTTACCTTTACCTTCGGAATTCCCGGGGGATTATTCCGGAACGTTAAGGGTATTACCATTACTGATCAGCTACCGGTCTATACCAAGGCGGACGGTAGCCAGGCGCGTGCCCAGTTCAATCCGAAAGAGAATGATCTGAAGTGGACGCAAAACGGTGATCAGATTATTTATCGTGACCCAGAGCGGACGATTTTTTCTGAGGATGCTTCTTTAGCGAGCGTGCGTTTGCATTTCCCGGGGGCGAAGCAAAAAACCCGAATAAATAATGATGCTAGTTATGTGCTTACTCCCCATGAAGCCGGCCCTAACGAGGCTCCGATTACCGGGCAGGCGACAACGGACTTTGTGTTTTATAAACCAGTAGAAACTAATCCCACAGGTACCGCCCTGGATAAAAAAGCGGACGGACCGTATTGGCGGTATGGGCAGGCAGTATTATTCGATACGGCGAACGGACGCCAGCAGGAAATCGACTGGACTATTAATACCCTCAACACCACCTCCACCTCCGGGGTAGTTAATGTTGAGGACAGGGAGCTGGATAGGCGCCTGTACTATACGGCGGTTACTCCCGATCCTTTCTTCGTGGGCGGGAAGTTAGAAATCCTTAGTCCCACCGGGGCAAAAGATCAGTACAAAGTGCTTTATTCTATAGATATTTCCGCTGCGGGCAGGATAGAGCTGCCGGAGGAGCTTACCCAGAAGTACTCGAATATTTGGTTGCGCTGGACCAGTAGAGTCCAGGCGGAGCCCGGGCGTAAGACTGTTACCAGGATACATACTCGTTTGCGGGATAGCGCCCAGCAGCTATGCAAAACCCAGAAGCAGGATAGTTGCGGGGGGCCGTTATCTAACCAGGCGCGTTCTGGGGAAAAGATCACGACTGCGCAAATCGAGGTGTATCCGGAAGGAAAGACCATCAAGGCTCTCAAACGTAACACCTATGAAACCAAAACTGTAACCGGAAAGACTGGTGTCTATACGGTGGGAGCCCAGGTAGAAACCGATTATGGGGAACCGCTGACTTCGTTCCAGTTAGTGGATGTGTTGCCGCCAGGTCTGGATTTGCAAAATGTTGCTATGACCCAGGCTTTTGCCTCGCTGCCGGGCGCGGGTTACGAGATTGTTAGTAATTGGAATAACACCGGGCGGACTGCAGTGGTTTTCCGGGCGAATCAGGTGTCTGACCCGCGTGATGTTTATATGGTGGGGCAGTTAGAAACCTACGTTTCCAATCGGGTTGCAGACGGGGACATGGTTAATGATGCGTTTGCACGCGCAGACGGGAAGATTAGGGAGTACTTGAATCCAACAGAAAAGGATCCGGATCCTGTGGCCGGGCCAGGAATCTGGTCGAAAGCCGCTAATACCACTCAGGTATCGGCAGGTAGTGAAGTTTATGTTCGTAAGCTGATTCGACAAAGCAAGAAAAATGCTACCTGGGGGGGAAAGATCGAGACCGCAGCGGGAGTCCCGTTTGATTACCAGTTGCGGGTATCATACGGCAAACAGGCAGAAACTAACCCGATAATCTACGATTTGTTACCGGTGGCAGGTACTCCTGCCCGTGAAGGTTCTACTTTGAATAACCAGTATGACCCTACGCGAAATATCAGTATTGAGATGGCGGACGGAAAGACCCCGTCAAAGTGGACAATCCAATATACCTGTGACCAGGGTTTAACTAAGGAGCAGCTACCCGGCGCTAACTGGCAGAATGATGATGCTTGTGGGCAGGTTACAGCTCTGAAGTTTGCTAGTAATGCCCAGCAGGAAGCTCGCAGTGAAGTGCGGATTACGGTACCGATGATTGCCGGCCCTAAAGGGGCGGATCCGCGCTCACAAGAAAACTTTGGTAAACAGGGGATCAACGATTTCTTGTACTACTCGGGTACCCGTCCCTCCGAGCTGTACTCTAACTCGGTAATCAATACCCTGGTTCCTCCACCTTCCAATATCGTTTTGAAAAAGACTGGGTACAGTAGAAGCAGCTATACCCAGCAAGATGGCAAGATTGGCTATACTCTCACCGAAAAACCGCTGGCGGGGGCTAAGTTTGGTTTATTTAATAAAGAGGGCGTGCTACAGGCAACCACGCTTTCGGATCAGGATGGGAATGTTGAGTTCCGGGAGGTTAACGCCCGGCCTGGTTGGGTAGTGCGCGAGCTGGAGGCTCCTACCGGATACATAGTTTCTGCTACCGGGTTTACGTTGCAAGCTGCGCATTTCAGCGATAAAAACTTCAATAAGCAGCGGAAAGTCTATGAGATTAAGTTAGGGACGGTTAAGAACTTTAGCCGTTGGGAGCCGATTGAGCCGCTTAAAGGAAAAGTCTCCTTCAAGAAAGTAGATGCAAACGGCAATCCCTTGGCGGGTATCGAGTTCACGGTCACTCCGCAACCGGTACGACAATTTAAGCGTGATGAACAGGGCAGACCTATTCTTGATCATTCAGGAGAATATGAGCTAGAAGAGACTCCTTCTGTTCCTAATTCGCCTGCGATTACGGTGCGTTCTAATGCTGAGGGCGAGGTTAGGTTCTTAAATCTTCCGGCGGGGAAGTGGCAGCTGACTGAGGGGAAGACGCCTGGTTTGGTGCAGCCGATTGATCCGATTGATTTTACGATTACTCGTTGTTCTAAAAACGATTGTACTCCTACCCGCGGGACTGATTTGACTTTGAACGCAGCAGGAAAGCTGGTTAATGATAAGGGTCGGGTGGAACTGGTTAAGCTGGGCGTGCGCGGCATGACTGGCAAGAATAAGTCCTTTGGCGAGTGGCAGCGCGGTGATGGAGTAGTTACCGGGGGCGCGACCTTCAAACTGTATAAGGGGACCATAGGTGACCCTAATCCGAGGGTGGTTACTACTGCTAGTGATGGTCAGAAGAATGTTATTTTGGATGATCTGGAGTTAAACCAGGTTTATACCTTGCAGGAGGTTAAGGCTCCTGATGGGTATATTTTGAACCAAGCTTTGATGCAGTTCCAGATTAATACTGCTGGTGAACTGCTAGACACGTTGGGTCAAAAGCTGGCGGTGCAGGATTTGTTGGCGGTTCCTAATGAGCAGGAAAAGCAGAAGTCTTCGTTGTTGATTACCAAGGTCGATCCTGAGGCGGAGACCGGCAAACAGGCGATAGCGGGGACTGAGTTTACTTTGTACAAACAAAACCAGGATGGGTCTTCTTGGCCAGTAGGTCCGTGCAATCCTGCACAGAAGGATGCGAATGACAAGTTTGAGTTTAGCGCGCCGTGCGTAACCGCTAAGACTGATCGGGCAGGCCAGATTGAGTTTGTGGGGCTTACCGGCGGCCTATATAAGGTGCAAGAAACCAAGCCTAGCAGTGGTTATTATCTGACTAATGGGGTGGCTAAGACTTTCCCCGTTGATGATTACAATCAGCAGACGCTGACTTGGACAGTAGATAATAGTCGTTCCCGTTTGCAGGTGTTCAAGTTTGAGCCTTTGGTTAAAGGGGTTAGCGAGGACGCTGCCGATATGGTGGTGTCTGAGAATAAAGACCGGGGAGCGGTTAAACGCCCTGCCCAAGTCGCTGGTTCCTTCGATGTGGTGATTCCGCTTTCTGGTGCGAAGTTCGCTTTGTTTGACTCAGATGGAGTAAACAAGTTAGCGGATGATTTGAAAACCAATAGTGAGGGCATAGTTGAGGTACCCGCAAAGGTTAAGCTGGATGCGGATAAGACCTATATTTTGAAAGAAACGGCAGCGCCTGAGGGTTATATTGCTAAGTCGAATCCGATATCGGTGAAAATATCTGATTATGCCCTGCTTAAAGGGTTTACCGGTTTGGTGACTATGGAGGTTCCTAATACTAAGAATACCGGTAGTGTCACGGTTTCTAAGCTGTCTAAGGAGACTGGTAAAGCTTTGGAAGGGGCAACGTTTACCTTGACTGCTCCTGATGGTACTAAGAAGGAAATGACTACCAACAAGGTAGGGTTAGCGACCTTTACTGGTCTTACTTTCGGTGCCGAGTACACGTTGAAAGAAACTCAGGCACCTGACCGTTACCGAATGGATGCTGAGCCCATACCGGTGAAGGTTACCGGGGATAACCCGGTGGTGACGGTGGTGCGTTATAACGAGTTAGCGGAAGTAGAAATCGAGCTAAACAAGCAAGATGATCAGAGTAAGTCGATGGAGGGCGTGGTTTTTGAGCTTAGCCAAGAAGGTGCCACTACCGCTCCTGAAACCTTGAAGACTGGTAAGGATGGGAAAGCTAAGTTCAAGGTGTTCCCGGGGCAAACCTACGTGTTAACAGAGATCAGCACCAATAAGGGGTTTGCCCTGCTGCCGCAGCCGGTGAAGTTTGAGGTAGCCGGGGATAAGAAAGTCACCGTTATTAGCGGCAAGGGTGATGTAAATACTGTTAGTGGCGGGGATAAGTCCCTGACCGTTACTAACTATCCGGAGGGGAAACTTCCCTTGTCGGGGTATGCCGGTTCTTTAGAAGTGTTGCTTCTAGGGTGTCTGGTTTTGGGGATTGCTATGTTATTCACTCTGTTTGAAAGGAAGAGAAAGTGAGTAAGAAAAAGTTATTGGCCGTGCTTACTGGCATGGTGATGGCCTTTATGGGCTTGGCGGGTGTAGGTGCCGCCAGTGCTGCGCTGGCAGAGTGGAATTCGTTGACGGTGCATAAGTATTTGGGTGCTACGAGTTCTCTGCCTCATGATGGTACGAAGCTTACCGAGGAGCAGCTTAAGGGCTTGACTAGCCAGAAGCCTTTGGAGGGTGTGAAGTTTGATCTTTACAAGGTTAAAGATGTTGATGTTTCTACTAATGATGGGGTAGCGGTTGCTTCCAAGATTGGGAACATGGTTCTGCCAGGGGACGTGGTAGAAAAAGGTATCCAGGTTGATGGTAAGAAGTACACTTTAGAGGCTGCTAATCCGGCTTCTGCGACTACTAACGCGCAGGGCGAAGCGATCTTTACTGTTCCCAACGTTGGTTTGGCTGATGGTGTTTATGTGGTGGTCGAGAATTTGAAGAATTCTGGCAATCTTAAGACTGCTGATGGTGATGTTGATAAGGCTAAGGTGACTCCGGCGGCTCCGTTCGCGGTTTCTATGCCGATGACCAAGCCTGATGGCAGTGGTTTGAACAAGGATGTGCATGTTTACCCGAAGAACCAGGTTAATGAGTTAGACAAGAAGGTTAAGGACGCGGGTAAGAACGTTGGTGATGATATCGTTTACACGATTTCTACTACTTCTACCGGTGCTGATACTAACGGTAAGGACGGGATCAACCGGGACGACTTGGGCGGGGTTTACAAGATTGTTGATACTTTAGATCCTAACCTGACTTATAAGTCGGTTACCGTGAAAGTAAAAGGTCAACCGGTTACTGAGGGTGAGAATGGTTATACGCTTACTAAAGAGCAAACTGGTAATCCTGCGCAGGATAAGGTGACGGTATCGTTTAAGGGTACTACTTTGGATACTATCGCAGCTGGTGCAAAGGTTGAGCTAGAGCTTACTGCTAATGTGAAGAAGGATTCTGCGGTTGGGGTTATTCCTAACCAGGCCAAGCTCTACCCGAATCGCTGGTCTAAGGGTATTGATTCTTCTAAGGTTGAAACCAAGTTCGGCGATATTGTAATCAAGAAGGTTGACGGGTCTGGTGAACCGTTGGCTGGTGCTGTTTTCAGTGTTCACCTAGATGATTCTGCTGGTAAGGATTGCTCTAGTTATGGTGATGCTATTAAGACCTCTGATCCTACCGCCAAGACTACTGGTTTGGTTAGTATTAAGGGTCTGCATTTGTCTAGTTTTGTTGATAACAAAAAGGTTGCTGACGGCGATCAGGTTCCTTATTGTTTGGTAGAGGAAAAGGCTCCGGCTGGTTATCAGCTTTTGCCGAAGCCGATTGCTTTCAAGCTGACCAAAGAGGGCGTTGCTGATTTGACTACTGCGGTCGAAGGTGACGGTAGTCTGGTCAAAATTACTAACTACAAGAACCCGGGGCTGCCGCTTACTGGTGCGCAGGGGATTCTGCTCGTTTCGGCTCTGGGCTTGATCCTGGTCTCTATCGGCGTGGTACTAACCGTTAAACGCCGTAAGGACTAGGCGCAGGTCTAGGAAAACTATTAATAGAGTGAACAATAGCCCCTAAGACCAAAGAGGGGGCGATGCAGCATGCTGCACCGCCCCCTCTTTGCGCCCTCAAACTGGAAAATGCGCGCCGGAAAAAGCGATAGAAGGTAGACCAGCTGACTAGGGGATAAGCAGCTAACTAATCAAGTAAGAGCCC
>CAMYAU010000075.1 GCA_947253735.1 uncultured Varibaculum sp.
CCGTTCTTGGGATAAACGGTCACGGTATCCATCCAAGTTCCGTTATCTTTATCGGTCATTGGAACCAGGATAAGTGCTGGAAGTGCTGACTGATATCCGTCAGGAGAAACTGTCTGGGTCAGTTTGTAGAGACCCGGCTTTACCGTAAAAGAAGTCTTGCCTTCAGTAAGTTCTTGTTCTAGCGCAGTAAAAGTAGGATCTACCGTAAAGGTATCCACAGTAGCCTTAGTAGCAGCATTGTAACCTGCAGTGGTATTTACTTCGTATTTACCTTTTTCTAGCTTAAACTTACCCGAAGGTAGTTTATTTGCATCCTGGAAATGGTTATCTTTGCCGTCGGTTTTGGACTTATCGCCCTTTCCGTCTTCATTGGTTTGCGGCCAAACATTGATTTTATAATCTTTGTTCATATCAAAGCCGGTAGCAGGCTCAGCGCTAGCACTGGGAGCGCCGACTGAAACCAAACCTAGGGCAGCCATGCCCAAGGCGGCGGCTAATGCCATCCCCCTCCGAACAAATTTCTTAGTGTTGGAAAACATTTTTACCTCATTTATGTTTTTCTTTTTATTTACGTTGGAAAATTTTCTGAATTTATTTGTTTAAGATCTTTGCCCGTTACCCCCTGTGAACCCGGGGTCGCTACCGGAGTGAAATAATCTTTCACGAGCTAAAGACTGTCTCCAGGCGGCAAGCATCCATCCCGCGGGTAAGCGTGGCAGGCACGCGCGGTGAATTATTTTCATTCGCGCCTCCTATGCCACATCACGGCTGCCGAAGCGGCCACCAGGGAGATTCCCACTAGCCACAACCAGGGCAAATATCCACCAGTGAGGGGGAGACTTCCAAAGTTTACGTCCGCTAATTCAATCTGCCAGGCCTTGACCTGATCGGTTGGCGCATAAGCAGCAACTAGACCTGAACTGCCGGTGTCCTCACTGAGGGTAACCTTGGTGTCTTGCGCAGCATCTTGGTTAGCGGGATCTAGGGCGATGTCGAACTTCCAGCTGAAGGGGAACCTTTCGCCCGCATTATTCCCGGCGTTGGTGTTCCCCATTAGGTAGGTACCCGGAGCCAGTTCAGTCTTCGATTCATACACGCCAGGTTTACCCTCAACTTCCACCAAATCTATTTTCTCCCCAGGGTCTACTGACCGATTCTGGGCGGCTCCCCCGGCCTTTACTGCATACAGGGAGAAGGTAGCATCGGTCACGACCTGTCCCTGAGGAGACCTCGCCTTATAGATACGTACCTTGGTGCCGTTGCTGTAAACCGTGTACAGCACCACGCCCTGTTTAACAGTTTGGGATTCAGTTTCACCTGTCTGATTTGGATCCTTGGGCTTTGGCCCCAAAGTAATCTTAAATTTGCCCTTGTCCGGATCCTTATCTTTAACCTGAAGCGCAGGCTTAGGGGTGACTTTCGAGAAGTCCGTGGAATCCTCTAGGACGGTTCCTAACTTATCTACGTTCCAAGGAACCCAATTGCCGGCAACTTTCAGGTACGGCTTCGCCGAGGTATCCGGTTTGGTGCCAGTTACCTCGCAAACACTGCCCACCGGTACTGGCGGAAGCCACACGAAAGAGCCACGTTCTCCTTCTCGGGTGCTGCCAGTTACAGGTGCATACCCCGCGTTAGGCTTCGGCAAGTCACTCGGGTAGGTACAGGTGTAATCGTACTTGTAGGTGGTACTTTCCGGCAGGACCTCGTCGCGGCGATCACCCTTTACTGCGGTACCGATCTGATATTGATCAAAAGGCACCAGATAGAAGTCCTCGAAAGTAACAGTGGTTTCTTCCCGGCCTTCAGAATCTAATTCCAGCATTGGCCATGCAACCTGTAGTTCCTTGGGACTTAACATCCTGCCCTCTTCGACTTTTACGGGTGTGGCGCTGCCCGTGGCAATCTTTGCATTCGGGTTCAACAGTACTTTCGGGTGGTTAGCAATCGGATCTTTTCCGCTCTTATTTTCATGCCAAATCTTGCAGGTAGAGGTAGCGGGCACGAAAGAGCCCCCTCCGCCCTCGCCTGAAAGCAAGGTAACCTCACCATCAACGGGTAGTTCCTTAATCTCCGTAGAGTTGTCGTAAACCTTAAGTTTCTTCGTGTCGGGATCTACCAAATACTTGTCGGTGCATTCGTAATGTACCGTGTAGCCAAGTTCCTGCTTATCTATCAGGGCTTGGCCAACAGACATTGCCGAGGGCGCATTGTTCTTCCGCACTACTTGCGCAACTTTTAGCTTTGCAGCCGGGCGATCCAACTTGTTTTCGATAGTGAAAACAGATTGTTTCTGTTGCCGATTAGTATCAACCCCAACGAGAGCGGGATCAACGATAAAGCCCAGGATTTCCTTTTCGGTATCCTTCTTTTTTAGTTCCTTATTTTCCTTCTTGTAGTTAAATAAAGCGCTCAAACCATCCGCACCGGAAGTTTGCGTGGGTTGAGATGCCTCCTTGGCAATTTCGGTAGTCACCTGCGCATCTAATTCTGGGAATTTTTCTTCGGCTAGCACACAACGATAGCCCACCGGAATCATTTGGCTTCCGATAGCATCCTTCCATTCCCCGGAGCCAGGGGCGGTTTCCTCGAAGGTCAAGGCTACGTTAATAATCTGTGCGGCAACTGCTTCTTCGAAGGCTGCCTCTTGATCCGCTGCATCGCCCCCGATTAGCGGTGGAGGCGCGCAGTAGAGACGCGCGTTAAAGTTCTTACTTTTAGTTAAAGGCGCCCCATTACCTGTGTTCTTTAGGCTTACCCGCACCTGGGTTTTTTCGAAGGTGTAGTTATTCCACGGAACCATAGTGCCAGCAAAGTTCTCTGGCAAGGTGTCGGGGATTATCGGGTTAACCCGATTGCCTTGAGCATCCTTTGCATCAACGTTGCCGTAGCCGGCTTTGTAGATATTGTTCCGAGTCGGGTGATCACGTGGCAAGAGTACCTGCGCTTTAACCGTGTCTCCCTCGTTTGCGGGACGACACTTATCGGAAGCAGCTTCACACATGCTTGCTGGTTCCCGAGAGCGGTAACCGGGAGTGATTTCCCAATAGTGATGCAAAATAGTTTGATCTACCTGAGCATCCTGCTGATCCTCTTCAACAGTACAAATCGCACCGGCCGGCAGGGCATCGATCACATGCCATTCACCCTGTTGGAAACGCCCCATTTGAGTACTAGCAGTGGGTTTTAGATCCTGCAATCGGGCCTTCAGATCAGCACCAAATGTGGCCTGGGCATCAGCGTTAACATCGATCTCGCGGGGAGCAGGAATGGGAATCGACTTCCCATTTAGACTGCAACTCCAGTTCATCTTGAACTGTTTTTTACCAGAGATAATGGCTACCCCTTCGCCACCGACCTTCTTTTTAAAGTTGAAAGAAGCCAGTTGTAAGCGGTAGTCACGGTTCAAAGTAATATCTTGCTGACCAACAGTTTTCCACTGGTAACTGTATTTATCGGCGCTGGCTGTTCCGTTGGCACCCTTCCAAGCCGGAGCTTGCAGGGTAGTGCCGGGGATCTTCAACGCAGACTCGTAAGTTGTCGCCGTACAATCCCAATTGGCAGGTAACTCCATGGAGGTTGGAGTACCCCCATTTGCAAGTTCGGGAGAAAATGTCGCCTCAGATTTTACTGTGCCATTGGTGTACTCACATTTAACCTCAAGGGGAACCTTGGCACTATCAGCGTCATTAGGCGCAATTCCAAGGACTGCTTTGCGCCATTCCTCTGGAACATTAATTCGGTCATTGACTGCGGTAGCGGCGGCGTTCTTGGAGGTCCACATACTGGAGTTGGAGATGAAGTTCACCGTGTTTGTCTTGGCCTTAGCCCATAGGCGTATAACAATGTTTGCACTGTTAGTGCCGACAGGGGCAGTAAATTGAGAATCAATCGGGCTGTTAGCTGCGTGCTCTAGATCATCCTGATTTGACCACTTCCATTCTATTCTGCCATCAAGATCAGCAAGATCAGCTTTCAGTTTACAAGTTGCACCTTCAGCAATGGTGGCTGAGGGAACGGTAGCGCTGTTTCCATCTTTCAGATCGATTTTTATGGGTATGCTGGTCGCGTTGCCTCCATCTTTTTCACACTCGACCGTCGCATCCAGAGAATCAGGAATCTTCAGAGCATCATACTGAGGACGAGATTTCATCAGACCCTGTACCGAAATTTCTCCCGCTTTAGGAAGCGAATAAGTGGTAGTCAAATTAGCGGTAGCGCCACTGTCGCCAATCGTAACGGTCTGCGGAGGAGCAGTGTACTTCACTCCCAGTCCGTCAATATTTTGCGGAAGAGACTGTACGGTACATTCAGAGCCTACCGGTAATTGTTCACCTTGTTGAGACAGGGACTTAGAAGTATTTTCGGTGCCGTTGGCAGAGATATCTAACTCTTTGGTTACCTGACCAGACTCTCCTGGTAGCTGGCAGGACACCGTAACCTTATTATCCTTAGATTTTATGGCGTTCTGCTTGACGGAATCCGGTTGGGGATTTCCCCAGGCTATCCGATGATTTACAGTCAGGTCAGCCAGCTTATAGCTAAGTTTGTTTTCGATAGAGATAGGAGTTTCTATCGTAGTGTCGGTTATGGTGGTGCTGACCGTAGCCGGCAGCGTCAGCTGAGCGAGTGGCACGACACGGGGAGCCCGTAATGCATCCTCATTAAGGTCACAATTAAGTCCGGCAGGGACGTTTTCAACCAATTTTGATTCGGTGCTTTTAACGAAAAAACTGTAAGCATCTTGACCGTGATTCGGCACCGTAACATTCACATCCGGGTCTTTACAGGTCAGATTCATGGGGAACTCTTGCCCTATGCCCTGGGCAGCCGCCTCGCCACTGAGTTTTTTAGTCACCCGCAATTTACCCTGCAGGCGCTGTAAATCCTCGGTTATGTTAATAACGTTTTTACCCGGAGAGTGTACCCAGAAGTAGTTGTTCCTACAGTTTTTCGCCCTGCTGGCTGGAAGCTTTGTTTTAGCGTCCTCCGCACAGACATTGGAATTATAGGTGTCCTTAGTAATCACACCCGGAATATTTACCGAATTGCCCAGCACTTCGTCAGGCTCACCAGCTTTCTCACTGGCGGGCGGATTAGTAGAGAACAAACAGTGCGCTCCTACCGGCCAAGTATCATTTCCGTTTTTATCTTTTCCTAGGACTAACTCCGCACTGCCATCGGTCTTTACCCCCACCCAGGTAGCTCCTACGTAGCCAGGGTAACTACCCAAGTTCAGATCCGGAATTTCTGGAGGCTTAGTGGGATCAGGCATGAAGCGACAGTTGTAGTACAACGGTACTTTATGCGGCAGTTTCTGTTTCCTAATTCTTTCTGCCAAAGCAGGATCGCTCTTCGAGTTAGAGAATCGTAAGGTAACCCGGATAGAAGCTCGTAGCGAATTATAGAAAGTTTTGGATTCCAGCAGCGAATTCTCAATAGTGCTGGTCTTGGGATCATGAAGTTTAATTCTGCCCACAATCTTATTGCTGACCGACTGCTTACCTTCAGGATCCTTCCCTTTTTCCGTCTTGTCTAAATCAAAATTGGTTCCTTTAAAGTCACTCTTGGAAGTGAAAATGGCATTAGCGGTAGCATAACTGTATTTTTGGGGCAGAGTTATAGTCTCCTTAATAATGCATTTTGTACCTACTGGAAGCGCTTTATTTGCGGTTATATCAATCGGATCCAGATAAGCTACAACGTTTAGCCCATGAACCTCTTGTTTTTTAGTGCCGCTAGCAAGAACAGCATCAGGATCATAGGCCTTGGGGTCTGTACATTCCCAGGTATATTCAAATTTGGCCCCATCACCCCGGTCATACTTCCCTTTATTGGGATAGCCTCCAATCTCGTAGCGAATCTGCTCATTAAGCACTCTAGCTTCTTTTTGGAAAGTCATCTTTTGTAGAGGGCGAGAATAAGTAGCGCACTTGATAGAGAAGTAATCAGAAATTTGCTGCTTACTAATTTTAAAACCGGCCGGCTTTTTTGGGTTTAACGGATCATACGGTATTTCCTCGGGTTCAAATACTACAGACCCGCCACCACTGCTTCTGTCAAGAGCCTGGCAGCGTACTGCCTTCCCTTTTAGATTCGTGTGCTGATATTCAGCTGTTTCGCGGGGAAAGGTCACCTCTACCCCGCCAGTCATCTTTGCTTTAGTAAGGCTGATAACCGTTCGCCCATCTTTACCGGTGAGGTGATTCTGTGAGGGCTGACCATCCAGGGGTTTGAAATGGATTTTTTGGCCAACATTAGGTTTCACATAGCGAAAATCCCCATCTACCAGATCTGAGGTTAGTGAAAAGTGGGTATCCTCCCACATCCAGCGACTAAGGCTTGCTTTGAAGGTACCGTTAGCGATGCCATCTCTGGCGGGGTTTCTATAATAGTTTCCGCCTGGATAGGAGAAATGACCGTTGGGCGTGCGGGCGCTATCCGAGGGAAAAGGAATGTACTGATAGTTTTTAGTAGCTTTTTTGTAATCTTCAACCCCAGTTAAGGCGCGTAGGAACATATGGCGGGTAGATTCGCCGCCTCCGGTTGCATTAGGAAACCTATCAACCCAGTCCCCCATACCCATCGTGCGAATATCGGCTCCCAATCCACGAATCATGCGAGCCACATCTAGCATCCCGGCGCGACCCGGATTTCTTTCTAAAGGCAGGCCACTCCACAGGCAATGATGTAGAAAATCAGAATCAACATTTTCAGGATCGTCTACGAAGCGGCCTTCCTCGTCATGTACAACTTTCCATTCTGTAGCGTTAGGTCTGCATATACTGTCACTGGTTGATACAGATTTGCTGAGATGCCAGTGAGGGTCTGACATCGACATAATAACAATCTTGGAATAGAGCGGACGGGGCTTAAAATCTGGTTCACCTGCGTGTTCCGCCAGTTGTGCCTGCTTATAACGATACATATCGCGGTAAAGCTTTCCCAGTCCCCATTCGCTGTTACCACCGAAACCGCTTTGGATATTTCCACCATTACCGTCAGTGGCATCGAGCGACCAAATTTTATTCATTACCTTTTGATACCCGGATTTATCAGCTAAAGAGGTAGCTTGCAGGTCAGGAGTGTTACTAGCCCAGATGCCCTGATCCTGTTTACGAGCATAATGGTAAATACCCACCGAAAGCGGAGAGCCTTTTAACTGTTCAACAACCTCAGCTACCGCTTTATTCTGATCCCAGTTACGGCATCTACCGTCCTGGAGACGCTTTCTACTATCCGGGATGGCATCACCATATTTCCCTGGACAGCGGGTATTTCTGTTCGTCCCTGGAACAGCTCCACCCATAGTCTGATAGCCATACCATGAACCGAACTCGAAAACTAACGCGATAGAACCGGCGCTTTTGAGATCTCTAGATTCTTCTTCGCGCGAGGGATCCAGCGGCCAAGTGTCCCCCTCTCCCCCAATGATGGGGTGTGCCGGGTCAGCGGGTTCTGCCTGCGCTTTAGGGAGCGCCAATACGGCCACCGGAATTAACGCGAGCACGAGACCCAACAAAGTGAGTACTGCAGTCAGCTTTTGATATCGCTTATGTCCTACCACGTTGCACCTAACAGTCCTAAAAACTACGCCCCCCCCCCCGGAGTTTTAACCCCAGGGAGGGGCGAGAAAGATAC
>CAMYAU010000076.1 GCA_947253735.1 uncultured Varibaculum sp.
TGGGAGCAAAGAATTCTGCCGCCTCGCTAATCGGCATATCGAGCACATCGGCTACCGATTTTCCCCGATATTTAATCTCTAAGGTTTCCTGGTTGTAACGGGCTCCCCCACACACCTCGCAGGGCACATACACATCCGGCAGGAAGTTCATCTCAATCTTGAGGGTGCCGTCCCCTTTACAAGACTCGCAGCGTCCTCCCTTCACATTGAAAGAAAAACGGCCCGGTCCATATCCGCGTAGCTGTGCCTCTGGGGTTTGTGCAAAGAGGGCGCGCACCGCGTCCCATACCCCGGTATAGGTAGCCGGGTTAGAGCGAGGGTTACGTCCGATGGGGCTTTGGTCTACGTGCACCACCTTGTCTAAATGCTCAATGCCTTCGATAGTTTTATGACGTCCGGGAACCACTCTTTTGCGCTGTAGCTTGGCTGCTAGTGCCTCGTACATTACCTGGTTAATGAGGGTAGATTTACCCGACCCCGACACCCCGGTTATCAGCACTAACTTACCTAAAGGAATCGAAACATCTAGATTCTTGAGATTGTTTTCACGTGCACCGAGAATTTTTAACTGCCGATCTTTTTCGATCTGGCGCCGTTTTTTGGGTACCGCTATCCGTTTCTTACCGGACAAATACTGTCCAGTCAGCGAACGCTGACAATCTACGATCCCCGCTACTGGCCCCGAGTAGAGAACTTCTCCCCCGTGTTCCCCCGCTTCCGGACCGATATCAACTATCCAGTCACTGGCGCGGATAGTGTCCTCGTCGTGCTCCACCACCAGCAGGGTATTGCCGAGATCGCGCAGCTTTTTGAGGGTTTCAATTAGTTTGTGATTATCACGTTGATGCAACCCGATCGAGGGCTCATCTAGCACATAAAGCACCCCGACCAGCCCCGACCCGATCTGGGTAGCGAGGCGAATCCGCTGGGCTTCACCCCCCGAAAGCGTGGCGGCTCCCCGCGCTAGAGTTAAATACCCCAGACCCACATCTTGCAGGAATTGTAGGCGCACCTGCACTTCTTTCAAGATCGGTTCCGCGATTTTCTTAGCCGGTCCGGTAAGTTCTAGTTCTGCTAGATATTTGCAACTGGAGGAAATCGAAAGTTTAGTTAGCTCTGCGATATTTAGTTTCCCGATTTTTACCGCCAAGACTTCTGGCTTTAGGCGGTCTCCGTTACAAGTAGAGCAAGGAACCTGGCGCATATATCCCTCGTAGCGCGCGCGCATCACCTCAGATTCGGTTTCTTCGCGTTTGCGCATAATCCAAGGAATAGCGCCTTCGAATCCGGAAGAATAAGTGCGCATCCTCCCCCAACGATTCCGGAACTTTACTTTTACCTGGTAATCCCGGCCCCGCAAAAGGGCCTTCTGTTGGGAGGCCGAAAGGTCACGGAAAGGCGTATCCAGATCGAATCCCAGTTCCTCTCCCAGACCAGCCACCATGTGCATTAGATATTTATTTTTGGTTGACCAGGGACGAATCGCGCCCTCGGAAAGAGAAAGCTCAGGATTAGGGACCACCAGTTCCGGGTCAACTTCCAGATGGGATCCCAGGCCCGAACAGTCTGGACAAGCCCCATAGGGGGCATTGAAGGAAAAGGTACGCGGCTCGATTTCCTCGAGCTGCAGGGGATGATCATTAGGGCAGGCGCGGTTTTCAGAAAAACGTCGAGATCGCTCGGGATCGGATTCATCCCGATCCACAAAATCAACCACCACTAAACCATCCGCGAGTTTTAGCGCAGTTTCTATCGAGTCTGAGAGCCGGGTGCGCACCCCCTCTTTCATTACTAAGCGATCGACGCGCACAAAAATATCGTGTTTGATTTTACGTTCCAGCTTGGGGGGCTGGGTAAGGTGCACGGTTTCCCCGTCCACCACTGCTGCCGAGAAGCCTTGGGTTACTAGATCCGCAAATAGTTCGGTGTATTCACCTTTGCGGCCGCGTACCACCGGAGCCAGAATCTGGAAACGGGTTTTTTCTGGCAAAGTTAGCAGCCGGTCAACGATTTGCTGCGCGGTTTGGGCTTGGATTTTTTCCCCGCATTTCGGGCAATAGGCCTGCCCCGCGCGGGCATACAGTAAACGTAAGTAGTCGTAGACCTCGGTAATAGTACCGACAGTAGAACGCGGATTGCGGGAAGTAGATTTTTGATCAATGGAAACCGCTGGAGATAGCCCCGCAATAAAATCTACGTCTGGTTTATCCAGGCGCCCTAGGAACTGGCGAGCATAGGAAGACAGTGACTCTACATAGCGGCGTTGCCCTTCGGCGAAAATAGTGTCGAAGGCTAGCGAGGACTTTCCAGACCCAGAAAGCCCGGTAAATACCACCATCTGGTCGCGGGGAATCTCAATACCTACATTGCGCAGGTTATGTTCCCGTGCCCCCTTAACTACCAGTTTTTCATCCACACTCCTATCCTACGAACAAACGTTCTATTTTGCATTTCTACTGGCGACTAGGATTCTTTTATCTTGTCTATGTCCCAGCGGGGATCAGTTTTGACGCCTTTTTCGACTAGCTTCGGGTCAGCTGAGAGCGGAGTGCGGGGCTTTGGATAACGCTTGTCTTGTTTCCACCATGGCATCCACCCGACATATCCGTCTGCTGGTGGCTCTTGAGAATCCGGTTCAAAGCCTAGCTGGGCGGGCGTTTCAGGAATGAAGTCGGTTAGGAAATACTTGTCTTTGTCATCTGCATAGAGTTTTACTACTTTCCTAAAGGCTCCCAGCTCGAAAAATAGGCAATTGGTCCAGGGATTGCGGTGGTGTTTGTTCATCTTGTAGAGCCAATAGATAAACAAGAGCACATTGGAAATCAACGCCAACCATGCGCAGATTATGTTTGCTAGTGGATTCATAGTGGCATAGTTGGTCATTATCGAAGGTCGTACCAGAAGTTCCGGCAAAATGTTGTTGGCCGCGATCCAAAACATCAAGGTGAAACAGCGGAACCAAATCCATTGCCCTTTAGCCCAGGTAAAGGCAGGAACTGTACAGGCTAGCAGTAATGCCAGGGTACAGTACCAGGTGTAATCCGCGAGTGAGTTGTACAGGAAGGAATGGTTCCATAGATCGTAGGCAATCACCCACGGCCAGGCCATATCTGCCCAGATTAGCCCTTGTACTTTTCCTTTTTTAGCCGAGGATATAAAGATTTTTCCTAGGCCGGTGATGGTAATAATGTTTAGTACCCCGGCTGCAGCCGAAAGTAGGTTCCAATATCCACCGATTGTACGGAAACCGGTGGCGGGATCAATTCCGACTCCACTGGCTTTAAAAGAGTCAGCGGCGGCTTGATACCAGGCGACAGTTCCACTGGGTTCGGTGATTCCGCGAGTTTCCGGTAGCCCCTCGATCATGGAGATCGAGCGGGAAGAATCAATATCCATTAGGCATTGGAAGTTGGTGGCACAGGCGCGGTAGGTATCTGCTTCAAAGTAGATCGTTAGGTCGCGAATATTGGCTTCCATAATGTTTACTGCCAGTCCGATCCACAATGCGACCCCAAACCAGATTGCATAGCGGCGAGCCTTTAGGGGGTTTCGTTTGCCCCAGTGCAGTAGGAAGGCGGTCATAGTAGCGGTAGCCAACATGATGATGAATTTCCCGAAGGGGAACCAGCCCACCATGGGGACTCCATGGATGATTACGTAGGGAATCAGTAACACGCCACCTACTGTCCAGACCGCGAAAGCAGTCCAGGTCCAGCGGCGATGCATTTCTGCCACCAGCATTTGCAGTGCAAAAATCAGAATCCAAAACAGGTAGACCCAAACTGGGCCAACTTCCCACAAAAATCCCATCAGAGTTCCTTTTTCAACCAGGCCGCATTGCCTGATGCCTTTGACTTTACTTATTTACATTTAAAATAGCACTACCTGCGAACACGTCATAATAAAAATCCTATTCAAAAGGACTCACAATCCGCTAGACAGTGATAGATTAAATATAACGCAGGTTTAACAATGGTGTTGCCTGTTTTAAAAAATGCCAAATACACAACTACGGAGAATCTAAATGTCTAGTAATTCTAGCCGCATAAAGAAGGTTTTACGCTTAGGTACTATAGGGGGCAGTGTGGCCCTGGGTGGGATGCTTGGATTCAGTCAGTTTTCGGGCAAAGCTACCAAAGAGGAAAACGCCTGGCATTATCCTTCCGATGACTTAATCGATCGTTGCTACTCCAATGGCCGCTCCTCTACCTACGCAATTGATATCGATGCCCCCGCCTATGCGGTTTACCGACACTTAAAACAATTAGGTTGCGACAAGGCAGGTTCGTATTCTTCCGAATTCTTGGAACGCACCTTTGCGCGGCTCCCCTTCTTTAACTCCTATGAGATTCAAGAACAGTGGCAAGGTCCGGATGCTTTAAAGCCCGGGGATATCGCCGCATTCGACTACACCGGAATGTCTATGGAGTGGGCAGATGTAGTCCCCGGTAAATATCTTTCCCAATGGGTCGATACCAAGCATCCTCCCCGGGCTCCCGGTTCTTTCGCTTTCCGCTACCCGGGCATGAAACATTACGCGGCAGCCTGGTGTTTTTACCTGATTCCTCTCAAGGGCGAACGCTGCCGGTTAATTAACCATTGGCGGATCGGTTTTGAGCCCGATACCAAGTTTGCGGCCGCCATTAACTGGATCAATATTGAACTTATAGGAGGATGTATGGCGCATCTACAGAACCTCTATGTAAAGCGGGTAGCCGAGTTCCGCAAGAAACCGCAGTGGCAAGGCCGGATCAAGCGGGCAGTCCTGGGAGGTAAACTCTTCGGGTACGATACCCCGGCAGGACGTTGGGATGGCACTGAGCTTTACGAAGGCACCTATAACCAGTGGCTGCGTTATGGCCGCCAAGACCCGGCGGTAAATGAGGTGCGTCCACCGGTAACCGACAACCCGGCCTGGCCTCCTACCTCTGCTGATTCCCCTTGGGCTGAAGTAGTTGATGGCGAGTATTTCACCGATTGGGAAGAACCAGAGTTCTCTTGGGAGGAACAGATCCGCCAAAAGAAAGAAAAAACCTATTTGCCTGGCTGGGGGAAGAAGGCGGCGAAGTAGCTGATGAAACCAGATTATCCGACTTTATTCTTTTTTGAACTTGGTCAGTGGTACGACTACCTAATGTTGGTGGTGGTCATCGCAGGGCTAGCTGTGCTGGCCTGGCTAGCGATCCGCTATAAATGGGTGGCGATCGCCGTGTTTATCGTGATTCCCCTAGCGCTGACAATTTTTTGGTGGCCCTATTCACGCGCTGGTACTAACTCAGACGGCTGGTTCCCGATAGTGAAGCAATATTCAGCACTAATCGGGTCATTATCCCTGGTGGCGTTACAATATTTCCCGAAGCTGCGTGATAAACGCTGGTACCTGTGTATTCCCCCATTTATCTTGGCAGTCAACATTATCGAGGCAGTAATTCGCGATTTCCAGTGTTACGGCATCCATGGGGTGGATCCTACGCAAGGGATGGTTACCTGGGGCGGCCCCTGGAACATCATGAACGGAATCGCTGGAATTTTAAACTTCCTAATGATTTCGGGCTGGATGGGAATCTATGTATCTAAAGGTAAAAATAAACAGATTATTTGGGGCGATCTAACTATCGGTTGGATCATCGCCTACGACCTATGGAATGTTGCCTATGTTTATAACTGCTTAGCTGACCGCGCCTGGTATTCGGGGGTAGCCTTGTTGGCTTCATGTACGATCCCCGCATTCCTGGCCTTCGGGAAAGGTGCCTGGATTCAATACCGGGCTTACACCTTGACCTTCTGGTCAGCGATAGTGCTAACCTTCCCGCATTTCATGCAAGATTCCCTATTTGCTCACCGCAGCGCGCACAATCCGACTGCTATGTTCTTGCTCTCAGCAGCGGCGCTATTAGCCAATGTGCTGGTGTTCGGCTATCACCTGTATAAGGTGCGCTCTACCGGGCGCAATCCTTTTAAGCAGGAAGTTTATTGGGATACCCCCTATAATCAGCAGATTGCCCGCGAAAATGGAGGAAAACTGCAAAATAGCTAGCAGTTGCTTACCGAAGCATGCATCCAGAGCCTGCCACCCGGATATCTTTAGTTTGATTAAGGCTTCACGGGTGGCAGGCTCTTAATTTTACCTGGCCTTTCAGGATTTTCCCTAGGCTAGGAATGTCCAAAATATTTTGGGATTGGATTGCGATACCGAGTAGTTTAGTAAGGTATGTAATCGCTGGTTTCTGCGCCCACTTAGGTAGCAGGCCTGCTAAATAGGGAAAATACAAATAGGAGATGGCCGATGAATAATCCCCACGATCACCGGGATTTAACAGATCTACATTTACCCGCCCCTCAGGTACCTCAGCGAGTAAGCGTAGACGGCCTCGAAGAGCGCTGGGCGAAGATCTGGGAAGATCAACAGGTTTACGCTTTTGACCGTGAGGCACCGCGTTCTCAAGTATTCTCCATTGACACTCCCCCGCCTACCGCTTCTGGATCGCTACATGTTGGGCATGTGTTTTCTTACACCCACACCGATTGCCTTGCCCGCTACCAGCGTATGCAGGGCAAAGCGGTGTTTTACCCCATGGGCTGGGACGATAATGGCCTCCCCACTGAGCGACGCGCTCAGAACTATTACGGAGTCCGCTGCGATCCCACCTTGCCCTATGACCCGAATTTTGAGCCGCCTCATCACGGGGATTCCAAGTCGGTGAAAGCCCGCGATCAGGTGCCGATTTCTCGTAAAAACTTTATTGAGCTATGTGAAGAACTAACAAAAGAGGACGAGAAGTCCTTTGAGGCGCTATGGCGACGTCTGGGCCTCAGCGTGGATTGGAACCATCAGTACCAGACCATTTCTAAGGATTCCCAGAAGGTGGCGCAGGCAGCATTCTTGCGGAACCTTAAGCGCGGGGAAGCCTATCAAGCGGCAGCTCCCGGGCTATGGGATGTAACCTTCCAAACCGCGGTGGCGCAAGCCGAACTAGAAGCACGCGACTACCCTGGCTTCTATCATGCGCTGGCTTTCCACCTGCCAGGCGGCGATGACGTAATAATTGAAACCACTCGTCCGGAGCTACTGGCAGCTTGCTGCTGCCTGGTGGCACACCCGGATGATCAGCGTTACCAGCATTTATTTGGTAAAACCGTAACCAGCCCGGGCTTTAACGTCGAGGTTCCGGTCCTGGCGCACCCGGCAGCCGAAATGGACAAGGGCGCCGGCATTGCCATGTGCTGTACTTTCGGTGATGTTACCGACGTTCAGTGGTGGCGGGATCTAGAGCTACCTACCCGAGTAATTTTGGCGAAAGATGGCCGAATCACCCACGAGCCCACTGATTGGATTACCGATCCAGCTGGTAAAGAACTAATGGATGCGATTCGCGGGAAGACTACTTTCTCCGCGCGGCAAATCGTAGTGGACGCCCTGAAAGAAAGCGGAGAGCTACAGGGAGAACCGCAAAAAACTATGCGGCAAACCAATTTCTTTGAAAAAGGTGACCGCCCCCTAGAGATCGTAATGTCCCGGCAATGGTATATCCGCAATGGGGGCAGCGATTACACCCTGAGCGGACACCGCGACAACCTCAATAGTGAGCTGCTAGCACGCGGCGAGGAACT
>CAMYAU010000077.1 GCA_947253735.1 uncultured Varibaculum sp.
CGGAGGCCAGTGGTTCCTCCGAAGTCGATGAGGACGAAAACGCAGCTGCAGAAGACTTTGAGCTTCCGGGTGCAGATTTGTCTGGCGAAGAGCTCTCAGTCCAGGTAATTCCGGCACAGGATGATGAGTTTACCTGCTCGGTGTGCTTCCTGGTTCAGCATCGTTCCCGCCTGGCGGGTGCAGTTGACGGCCAACCGGTTTGCCGTGACTGTGCTGAATAGACTGGCACTATGAGATTTTTTTCTTCTCGTCGCAAACGGGTAGCTCAGGATGATTCCACGCAAAAAAGCAACGAATCATGCGAGTTTCAAGGACTAGATGAAACCTTGTCCTCATCCGCGGAATCCTTACAGGAACAGGTACCCATAGCAGCTGATCGCGAGGTTGATCCCGGAAAGGAATCTCCTAAGAAGCTAGGGCCCTATAACGAGGGTGAATCCCAGCCAGGTAGCGAGCTTTTGGATATGGGGGCTATTCGCATTCCGATGATTTCCGGATTGCAGATACTTCCGGTTCAAGATAGCAACGGCAATATCTTGGCTTTAGAGATTATCTCAGGGACTGCTCAGATGCAGATTGCTGCTTTCGCGATGCAACGCTCAGGGGGTCTTTGGGACGAGATTCGCGAAGAACTGGGCGAACAGCTTAAAACCGAGGAATACCAGATTTTTCCGCTGCCGGGCCCCTTTGGGGAAGCACTATTGGCACGTCCTATCCCGGGAGGTAAATCGGCCCTTGAGGGGGCAATGCCCCTACTCTTATGGGGCGTCGAGGGTGACCGCTGGCTGCTGCGAGTTATAGTGCGCGGACATGCTGCCGAAGAAGAAAATGCTCGCCAGGGGCTCTTAGAGGTATTGCATGGGATGGAAGTGGTTCGCGGGAATCAAGCGCATGTGCCGGGAGAAATGCTAACCATTGAGTTAGGCGAAGATCTGCGTGAACAATTGGGCGTGGGATAGCAGTGAGTTTTCCTGAAGACGATCTCGCAGATCTGCAGGTACGCGAGTCAGAACCAGCCTCGAGAGTCTGCGAGGTAACTGAGCGGAAGAAAGCCTCATTGTATGGGGTTTTACGTTCCGCGACTTTCCCGGCCCCCACCGGTCCGGGTTCTTTTTCCGCCACCTTGTTTGATGGAACCGGGTCGATAGATGTGGTGTGGCTCGGACGTAAAAGTGTCCCGGGGATTAAAGCGGGGATTCGTTTAGCGGTGCAAGGCATGGTTGTTTCCCGATCCAATGGGTTGTGCATCATTAACCCTACTTTCCAGATTGAGCCTGTTTACGCTGATGGCCAGTAAAATGAGGACGGGACAGCTAGGAGGCCTGGGAGCCCAGCTAGGGTCAAAGCAGTTTTCTATGAGGGAGGCGATCGGGGGACCCTGGGGCGCCCTGGAGGCTACCCTCCCTACCATTTTGGTGGTGGCGATATATCCTTTTACTCATTCTCTGCGCCTCCCGGTGATCCTGGCGTTGGGTGTCACTTTACTTTTTGGAGTGATTCGTCTGCTTCGCCGCCAGAGTCTACGTCAGGTGATAGCGGGGTTGGCTGGTACCCTGATCAGTGTATTTTGGGCTTGGCGCAGTGGCCAGGTAGAAAACTTTTTTGCGTTCGGTTTTTGGATCAACGGGGTTTATTCCGCAGTATTGCTGTTAACAATTCTGGCTCGCCGCCCCGCTATCGGGTGGATAGTTGCGGCTTCTATTGGAAAATTGGGCAGCTGGCGCGGCAGTGATGCTCGTAAATTTTATGAACTATCTCGACTTTGCACTTGGCTGTGGGTAGGACTCTTCGCCCTCAGGCTAGCGGTGGAGCTCCCTCTTTACTACGCGAACCTGTTGGTGCCCCTGGGGGCAGCGCGACTGATTTTAGGTTTGCCCGCGTTCGCCCTCGTGGGTTATTACAACTGGGCGTTGCTGCGAGGAGAAACCGTAGACCTGCGCGAGGCTACGGACTAATCTTCTTGGGCTGGATCGGCTATTTCTTCGGGAGGGGGCGCGAATAGAGCAGTTATTTGTTCTAAATCTTCCTCAGCTTTAGAGCTAAATAGCATCAGGAGTTCATCTAGTCCCTGCAGCAAGGTATCCGGGTGTGGAGCCAGGGGACGTGAATCGCGTAAAACTGCTGCCAATACCACGGAGGGTGGCAGGTCGAGGGCAGATAGAGGCTGCCCGGTTAAATCGGAATCTTCCGGCACAGTTAGGGAATACATATTGGTGTCGGAAGTGTGAAAGCGAAATAGATGCACCGGGATCCCTACGGACACCACTTCTTCTACTAGAGAGGTCATCACTCGTGGGGTAGAGACCGCCACATCAACCCCCCAGGCATCATCGAAAAGCCACTCGTTCTTGGGGTTATTTACCCGCGCCACCGTTTTTGGTACCCCATACTCCGTTTTAGCCAGCAGACATACCACCAGATTCACTTTGTCATTGCCGGTGGCACAAACTACTACATCGGCCTGGGTAATCTCTGATTTAGAGAGAGTTTCCAGAGAACAAGCATCCCCTAAAACCCAATCTGCCTGCGGAATTGAGGCGACTTCCATCCGTGAAGGATGATTATCAATCAAGGTAACCTCGTAACCATTAGTAACCAGTTCTCGGGCAATCGAGCGCCCTACCGAGCCGGCTCCCGCAATCACAATCCGCATTTAATCCTCCTGCGCTGGGGGCTGTTTGAAAGCCCGTTCTATCTGCTCTGCCCGCTCGGAAGGAACCGTGCAGATCAATTCGTCGCCATCTTGGATTACGAGGCTAGAAAGGTTGAAATAGGGTTCCCCATCCCGGCCAATATAGGCGACTTTAATATCTAAAAGTTTTTGGGTCTGCTGCAAAGAAACCCCCACCCAGTCTTCACAGGGAATAACCCGCAGCATTTTCACCTGGTAAACCGAGTCAGAATAGGCCAGTTGGGTATCGTCAGGCAGCATCAGTCGTAGCATTTCCGAAGCGGTCCAAGACACCGGAGAAGTGGTATTGATCCCCAGCTTGCGGTAGATTTCCGCCCGGCGAATATCGTAAATGCGGGCAACAACCCGGTCGATGCCGAAGGTTTCCCGGGCGATACGTGCCGCCAAAATATTGGTGTTGTCTCCATTAGAGATAGCCGCAAAAGCGTAAGCTTCCTCGATATTGGCGCGTTCGAGTACCTCCCGGTCAAAACCAATCCCAGAAACTTTTTGCCCCGAAAAATCGGTGGGAAGTTTACGGAAAGCATCGGGATTGGAATCGATGATGGCGACAGAATGTCCCTGTTCATCCAGGGTCTGCGCGACTCTGGCACCTACTCGTCCTGAGCCTAAAACTACGAAGTGCATGCAAGTAGCGTAAACCTTTTCTCAGCTATTTTCAGCTTTCGCACCAGCTGCAACTATCAGTTTTAGCTAGTTAGTGGGATGATCGGGGATGTGAGAGACGTGAAAGATCGCTGGGAAAGCCCGGCTGTGCATAAACCGCAGTTGATGCGGCAGGGGTTAAATAAACGCTACGCCCTCCCGGTTTTTGCTTCCAATGCACTTTCTTCGGTTTCCTATGCTCCCGATCAAATCCTCTTGACCTTAGGGCTGGGGGGAATCGTTGCCTCTGGAGTATCCCTATGGGCAGGAGCAGCAGTTTTTGCGGTAATGGCGGTGGTGATTATTTCCTACCGGCAGGTGGTGTTGGCCTATCCGCGGGGGGGTGGGGATTATGAAGTGGCGCGGCAAAACCTGGGACCAAATGCCGCTCTGGTTACGGTCAGCGCACTGTTAGTTGATTATTCATTGACGATCGCGGTGTCGACATCTGTATGTGCCAGCTACGTAGGTGCACTTTTTCCGGCCCTCAATATCCATCAAGTTTTAGTGTCCGTATTGATAATTGCAGTTTTGACGCTGTTGAATCTGTCAGGGATGCGCGAGTCTGGAAATCTATTCGCCATCCCTGCCTATCTATTTATGGCAGCAATCGCACTATTAGCTATTTTTGGGTTCGTCCAAGAGGCGCTAGGCAGTCTGGGGACAGCAGATACCGCAGCTTGGAAACTTTTACCCGCGGAGCGTTATCAGGCGGGGGTGCGTGGCTTAGGGGGACTATTGCTGTTCCTACGGGCATTTTCAGGCGGATGTGTTGCCTTAAGTGGGGTAGAGGGGATCAGCAATGGGGTGCCTGCGTTTAGGAAGCCGCGCCCTAAAAACGCGCGGATCACCCTGGCTATCTTTGCGCTGATTAGTGCGGCAATGATGTTTTCTATGCTGCACTTGGCGAAGGTTACCGGAGTAAAAGTTCCAGCTTTCGACTCCCAAATGCTCAGCGAAAATGGCCCACTTGCTGCCAAGGAAGTTCCCCCGGTAATCGCGCAGATAGCGCACACCGTGTTCGCGTCCTTCCCAGTAATGGCGTATCTGGTTACCGCACTCACAGCACTTATTCTAGTTTTCGCGGCTCATAGCGCTTTCAACTGGTTTTCGCAGCTAGCCCAGGTACTGTCTCGCGACGGGTTTTTACCGCCCCAAATTTTTCGGCGCGCTGATCGGCGTTCCCTCTCGCCAGTTATTTGCGTGCCGGCTCTGGTAGCAGCGGTTTTGATTATGTTGACTGAAGCGCAATCGCCCAAATTAATTGAAATGTATATCATCGGGGTTTTCATTTCTTTAACACTTTCCCAACTGGGGATGCTGCGGTATTGGAATGCAAAACTGCGTTCGCGTACCTTCCAAAAAAACCGGAAGATTCTGCGTCGCCGGTGGATAGTAAACGCGATTGGTTTTATCTGTACTGCCACCGTCCTAGTGATGGTAACTATTTCTCGGTTTGCCCATGGAGCCTGGGTTGCGTTGGTGCTGATGGTAGTAGTATTTACGCTGTTGTGGAGGATTGGTAAGTACTATCGTCTCTCCAGTGATGAGACTCAGATTCTTGATTTTGTGGCTGCTCGGGCAATGCCTTCGCGGGTACAAAGCTTGGTGTTGGTGTCTAACCTGGACAAACCGACAATGCGGGCAATCTGTTATGCGCGTGCCTGCCACCCGTCCTCGCTTTCTTTAGTTCATGTCGAGATCGAACCAGATGATTTTGAACAGTTGAAACAAACTTGGAAGAAAAGTGGGGTGGAAGTGCCGTTGACGGTGCTAGCCTCGCCTTTCCGTGATATTACCGGCCCTCTGCTGCAGCATGTGCGTTCCTTGCGAAACCGTTCTCCCCGTGACCTAGTAGTGGTTTATATTCCCTGTTACCTGGTGAAATATCCTTGGCAAAAGTTTTTGCATAACCGTTCCGTGGAGCGTATTCGCCGTCAGCTACGGGATCTGCCGGGGGTATTAGTGGTTATGGTGCCTTGGAGTTTTTCCCATAGTCGCGAACGAACAGATCTAAAAGCCGGGGTCGAATCGCTGCTTCCGCCAGAAGAACATCGCCAATCTTCTCCGGTATTTAGGGGGCGTGCACAAGACATTACCCGAGGGGCCTTTGTGGGAGAGGGAGATCATCTTCCCTGGTTCAATAGCGTCCATGGTGGGTGGGGGATAGATCCGCCCCCTTCTGGTCGTAAATCTCAAAGCCATGATGATGTCCAGCCCGACTTTTCTAGCGACTTTTAACTATGAGCGAAGTACTGTTGCAACTGTTGCGTCCCGTCCACGGCGGTTACTGTCTGGCACATCGGGATGAGCAAACCTATATGGTGCGTTTCGGACTGCCGGGGGAACAGGTAAAAGCCGTCCCGGTTGCCAAAAAAGGCAAAGTTATTTTTGCCGAGGTTAGCGAAGTTCTTCAGGCTTCAGAGCAACGGCAAGTACCGGTGTGGGAGTTAGGTGGCCCGGGAGGAACCGGCGGGGCAGATCTTTGCCACGTGAAGCTGCCGTTCCAACGCACCTGGAAAGCGCAGGTGTTGGCGGATTGTCTGCGGCGCCTGGGAGGAGAGGAAGTTTACGCGCAAGCCCTTGATGCCTGTGGGGGAGAGCTGAGCTGTCTCGGCGTAAGTAGTGGTCGCGCTGGCGCGAGTGATGCTGGAGGCAAGCGCGGCGGCGGGACGGTAGAGACGGCAACGAGTGCCGCGGGCGGTGAGGATGCGGATAACGCTGGCGGCGAGAACGGCTTAGGGTATCGTCTGCGCGCTGATTTTGAGGTCAGTCCTGCTGGGCGATTGGCGATGACTAAATTCCGCGGAGAAGAACTGGTAGAGATTGATAGTTTCCCCCTGGCAGATCCGCTGATCAGTGGCTCGTCTTTATTTAGCGATCCCGACAGCTGGAGCGAGGTTTTAAAGCCGGGAGGGCGCATCCGGGCTTGGGCGAGCGCGGACGGGCTGCGAGTGTGGAATGGACGCGCCCTCTTTGATGAATCGGCTCAGCCGGTTGCAGAAAAGAATGTGCGTTTAGCGGTTCGCGGTTTCGGGGACTACCTGGTGGCACCGAGTGGTTTTTGGCAGGCACATCGCCAAGCAGCACAGGTTTTGTGTGAGCAGGTAATAGCAGCAGCTAGTAGTACCCGCGTAATGGATAGGGCCGCACTTTCGCCTTCAGGTGAGGGCGTAGGAAATGGTGGATACGGTGAGTTTGCCGATAGCGACGAGGCGAGCGGGAGTATCAATACTATCGGGAGTAATGACCGTCTGCTGATACCAGGGGACCGGCGCTGGGAAGAAATCCTGGAACTGTACTCAGGTGCGGGGCTGTTTTCGCGTCCTCTAGCCAAGATTTTGGACCGGGGAGGACGGCTTTCTACTTTGGAGGGATCAAAGCCGGCGGTGAAAATGGCGCGCAAGAATCTTTCTGGAGTGCCTGGAAGCTTGCAGATTCGTGCCGGACGAGTAGATGCCCGGGCGCTCGCGGACTATGCCGACAAGATAAAGGCGCCGCCCCTGGTGGTAATGGATCCCCCGCGTAGCGGTGCCGGAAGGCAGGTAATGGCTGCGCTGGCAAGCCTAGAGCCGGAGCGGATTATTTACGTGGCCTGTGACCCGGCTGCGCTTGCCCGCGACCTGAAAGTCGCCGTATCCCGCGGCTACCAGATAGCGTCTTTACAAACCTTCGACCTCTTCCCCCACACGCACCACGTCGAGACTGTCGTATTGATGTCACGGGCTTAATAGGTGGGTGCATTTTTGCCCTTGTGTAGCAGTGTTTAGCGAGGGCTATCGTTAAAAGGTTTAATGCGTGGCGGTTTTAGGCTGTCTTGGCGTGGTTTTTGAGCGCAGTTTGGCTGTATGAGGGAAGATATCAACGCTCTAGGGTTGAGTGCACAGGATGTTAACGTTAAAAGGTGCACCCACTTTGCACCCAGCTGGTGAAGTGGGAAAATATAGCTCAAAAGGTAAAATGAAACCTGATTATTAGTATGTGTACGAGGAGGTGTTTAAGGATAATGGACAAGCTCGTTCGTTTTTGCCGTGAAGTAGCGATATTCGGCTTGACGGTTGCCTTAATCGCGATGCTGATTGCCTTAATATGGGATGGCACACTTGCTATTAGAATTGGTTTTACCTCTTTTGT